>NZ_JBMVQZ010000010.1:0-160052 GCF_049537155.1 Limisphaera sp. 4302-co | reverse complement strand
CGGAATCACGCCGTGAGCGGCGGCTTCCAGCTCGCGAGGAAAAGCCAACCGCATCAAGCTGAACAGCGCCGAGGGCGTGACGCTCTCGTCCTGGTCGCTGAAAAGCTGCTGGCGCCATGGGGCATCGTCAGTCCAGTTGATCGAGGGCCAATCGAGCAGGGCCAAAGCCCACACGAGCTCCGTCAACAGGCTGTCGTCCACGTCGCCCTCAATGAAGGCCACGACATCGGCCAGACGGGCGGGCAAGCCGCGGTCGGGAAGGCATGGCAGAGCGGCCTGAACGGCGCGGGTCAACCGGCGGGCCAGGACAGCGTTGAGTGCCCGGATGAATTCGCCTTCACGCCAGACCAGATCGGGTGAAGAGGGATCATCCCAGTCGGTCCAATGCCGCTGGGAGCTTCCTTTCATAGCGACGGGTTCAAGATGCCGACGGAAAGGAACCGGAAGCGGCCGGCCTTCCCGGTCCTTGTAACGGCCGGTGATGGATGCCAAGGAGGCTGCGAGGCGGAACTCGACCGAGCCATCGTAGGTCTCGCGGAGCCACCGCCCTGAAAGGCCGGACAAGGGCCGAATCTTCGGGAAGGAGCGGCCTTCCGTGCGGTTGGTGGTCCATGAATGGCTTTGGGCCAGGGCGGCTTCCGCGCGGGCCAGACCAATCAGCACAGCTTGCAAGCGGGACGGGCTGCCTTCCTGGCATAGGTCGAAAATGCGGTCCTCAAGCTGTCTCAGAGCCGATGCAACCGACGCGGGGACTTGTTTGGCATTCGGACCCGCGATCTGTCGCAGCGTATCCAGCCAACCGTCCACTTCACTGAGCAGGTCGGCGCGGGCGTTGCGTCGCACCGCAAAGCGTCCCAAAGGCGTGGCGAAGTAAGCCAAACCGTTGCGAACCTGAAACCCAAAGCGCTGGAACTCGCTCAAACCCCGGTCCACTCCGAGACTGACGATGGCCCGGGCGAAGTCCACGCCGTTCCGAGCTCGCCGATAACCAACTTGGGCACGCCCCTCCGACAGGATGGTTGCGAGTTCGCCCAGCGTCGTGGGGCGGTTCCAAAGAGGCATCCACATTTCGGCGCGGGACTGGACCTCATCTCCCGCCGCCGCGCTGGCGTAGCCCGATCCGACCTGCCTGACGCAGAACGGATACGCCAGCGCGCCCGGTTCGGCGGTTTCCAGGCGCCGCACTGCCGCCGCCGCGAACAAGAGCGCGCCCTCGAGCATGAGAATAAAGTCCCACGGGTTGACGACGGATTCCGCATTGAACCCGGTGGTGGCGTTGGCGCCTCCGGCGTTTCCAGGTGCGAACTGCCCGATCGGGGCCCGACTCAGCGGCAGTGGCTTGGGCGTGCCGAACAAAGCCGCTTCCAGCAGGGGGCCGGCGGAGGCCCGAGGCTGCCCTGTGGAGGGATCGATGACTTCGGTCAGCCGCTGCATGAAGTTATAGGAGAAATCGAGCTTTCCGTCATTACCTCCGGTTCCCAACAGAGGTGGATATTCCTCGCCTCGGCTTGTGAGGACGTATGCAGCATCCAGCCATTGAATCACCGGCTCGGGAAGGTGGTTGCGGCAAACTGTTAGCAGGCTCGGTTTTGCTTGCTGAAACTCGGCCTTTGCCCTCTGGTATCGCTCATCCCACTCTTTTTCAGCCTTTCTGTTCTTTTCTTTCTTGGCTTTCTTTCTTTCATGTTGGGCTTTGCGGATCCTGCTTGCAACTTCCGATAAGTTGAGATTGTCCATCAACCGGAATGCAGATGTAATCCCTTCATGATAGTGCTTGAACCGGTAGGCTGTTGATTTTGCGATGCAGGCAAGCAGTGGCTCGTTTGGGCCATCCATAAACCCACTCCCACCATTCCACGGCGCGAGGATTGGCGTGGGCCGATAGTCGTTGAGAAGAAAGTCCATCAGGCGCTGTTGGTCGAGGCTGCTGTGGAGGATGAAAGAGTCCTTTTCCCAGCAGCCGGCGGCCTCGGGATCACGCTGTTCGGCCACCAGGCGCAGGATGCCGAGCGCCTTGAGGTAGTGTGCCAAAGGCACGGGAGCACAGCCGGTGAGACGGAGCGAAGGCATCGTTTAGTCGGAGAGCTTGTGAGTTGTTGGTTGTTGAGCCTCGGCCTGAGAGGCGCGGGCATCCGCGGCCCGCAGGAGCGTTTCGAGCCAGGCAAGGCGGAAGGGCCCGAACCGTTCGCGGAGGGCAACCATTCGGGCCAGCCAGGAGGGTTCGCCGTTCGAACAGCGACCCATTTCCATGAGCTCGAGGCTGAGGCTGACCGGCCCCGGCGGAGGATTGACGCCGATGGCAACAAAGCCTTCGGCGGGCAGCTCGTCGCCGTCAATGATGCCGCGGGCGATCCGGGCCCGGGGCTGATCGTCCGGCGGCTCTTCGCCGGGCAGTGAGCGGATGGAAAGCCGGACTTTGCCGTGGTGCGCGGCAATGAGATAAGCCACGAGATCACGCTCGGGGTGTCTTGAGGAGCCAGCCTCAAGCCAGGCCAGAGCCGAGGCGAGTTCGTGGCGGAAGTAACGGCGGGGGCAGGAGCGGCGGCGTTCGGCTGATTTGGCCCAAAGCTGACGTGCGCGTGTCTCATCCTCAGCGCAGAGCATTCGCTGGAAGGCTTCATGTGCCTTGCCGAGGTCGTGCCACCGAGCCGCTGTCTCGAAGACTGTGACGGGTGGGGACTGGACGTTCAATTGAGCGAGCTCAGTAGCCAGAGCACGCGCTAGGACGGTGGTTTCATCCATTACATGCCGGGTGTGATCAGCGAGAGTCACCCAAACGCCCGTTTGACTCGCAGGGTCACGGCCGTAGCCCTCGGCGCCGGCAGTTGCGCGAGTGCATGGGGTTACGTCGGCGGCGTGCCTGGCGTCGCCGAACCATCCCAAGTCGGCCGAGTAGCCACCGGCGACGATGTCCAACAGATAGATTGCCCCGGCGCGCGCCCGATGGGCTTCCTCCCACTGTTCGGTCAATGGATTCCAGTACCAGACCGGCCAGAGCTGGTGGCGGCCGGCTTTTTCTAGCTTGGTAAGGAAGCTCCGGAAGCTCGCGATCGAGACGGGACAGAGCTCCTCCCGCACCGGCTCGGGTTCGTCCGGAGACGGCGGTTGGCCTGCGAGGTCTCGCCAGTAAACCTGCACGTCGGTGTCGTCGCCATCGCGGATGAACCGCGCGATATCCAGATCGTGTCCGGCCAGGTCGGGCGTGGTGTCGAAGAGCTCCCAAAGGTCCTTGCGGCGGAGAACCGGCCGGACGTTCGGCAATTCGGCGACCTGAACGGATCGCAAAGAAACAGGATCGCCGGCGGTCAGTGCCTCGAGCTGCCGGCGGGCGGCGTCCAGTTCTTCGCTCGTATAAGGAAGTGCGAGTTCGTCGCGGGCATCTTCTGGCTGCAAATCAATCCACAGGATGCGTGCCTGATCCGAGGTGAATTCACCGCGTCGGTTGCACCGTCCGAACCGCTGCACCAGCGAGGGCCAGGGGGCCAGTTCGGTGATGAGCGTCCTGGCGGATACGTCCACGCCGGCTTCGAGGGCCTGAGTGGCAATTACGATGCGCCCGCCATCCGCATGAAGCAGTTCGTGGTGCCTGTCACGGTCCACCGGCCGAAAACGGGAATGGATCAAACCCACCGGCTCCCGGGGCTTGAGCTTGCGCAATTCGAGAAACACTTCCTGCGCCCGGGGGACGCGGTTCAGGATGACAAGCGTCAGGCTGCCCGGTTGATGGCTGGAAAGGACGAACTCAGCCAGCGCGCGGGCGTAGGTTTTCGTGGTTGCCGGCGACAAGGTCACCTGCGCCTTGTAAAGCGGTTTGGGAGCGCGGAGGAGTGCAGCGACTTGGGGGCGGGCTTGGTCGGTGGGATCGAGTTCGACCGTCGGCCACCCTGAAGCGGGCGGGGGATGGTCCACGGTGGACAATCGGGTTTCGTCCAGGGTGGCGCTCATCCACCAAGTGGGGCACGTGTTCACGACCGCGTCGGCGGCGGAGCGGAAAGCATCGAGCTGGGCGCTTGTTTCGAGCGCCACGCCCATGAGCTGGGTTTCATCCATCACCCAGAGGCAGTCGTTGTTGAGCAGGGCGAAGTGCATGGGCCAGCGATAACGGCTCATGCCGTAGCCGCGGTTGAGGGCGCGGCTGAGCAGCATGTCCTGCGTGCCGATCAGGATGGCGGGCTTCTCGGGATACAAGTCCCAGTCGCGGCGGGCGGGGTCGAGTTCTTCGCCGCCCATGAGGATGACGGGCGAATGCGCCGGATGTTTGGCTGAGTCGTCGCCGGCCAGCCACAGGAGCTCGGCCTGGGCAGCCTTGGAGAGTCCGAGTGATTCGCGCTGTTGCCAGAGGTTGCGCAGCCACGTGCGGACGTTGTTGGCGGTTTGCTCGACCAGTGCGCGCATGGGCAGGCAATAAACCAGCCGCCGAGGCCAGGCTGGGGGGGCCGACTCCGGGCGTTGCTCTGGAGCGCTCGTGGAAGCCATGCGGTTCCACAGCCACGCCAAAACGACGGCTGCGGTTTTCCCCAAGCCCGTGGGTATGTGGATCAACTGTGAGCGGCAGACCGTGGTTCTTGCAAGCGTTTCGGGTTTCGAAGGATCGGCGCCGGGTCCGCAGGCCAGTCGGCATTGGTAGGGGTATGGAGGGTTTGTCTCCGTGGCCGCGGCAAAAAAGTAATCAAAGCGACGCGTGCAGCCCATAAATTTTACGGCATGAGTGTAATGCCCGGTATCCTCATGCTCAATCCAAAAGTATTTGCGCCGCTGATCATGGCCTGCCATGAGGCACTCCGTTGTGTATGAAAGGAGGAGGTCTCACACCGTAGCTCCGGCGATATTCTCGCGCCATCTGGTGCGCGATCCCTGCAAGCTGCAGCGCCCAGACGATACCTCAGACCGCCAGAGGTCGCTGGCTCGGAGGTGCGAAGGGAAAGCGTGTGTCTGCCAGGCTGGGCTCGCACACCTCCGGACGTGGTTGTTTTCAGCCAAGGGCCGTTTCCCGCGAGAGGCGGAGGTGGCTCACGGTGGGTGAAGAGGTTGTAAAAAGAGCCAGCCCTGCCGGCCCCCTGCTGGCACCACTGGGGCATGGACCGAACCTCGGCACACTCCGAACAGGCCTGGCTGCGTCGGGTGCGCGTGCGGTTGATCGAAGAGAGCGAACGTCCCAGCTTCGACCAGCTGCTTGAAAAACATCACTACCTCCACTACCGCCGCCCGGGCGGGCGCAGTCTCCGCTACGTGGCCGAGCTCGATGGCCAGTGGGTGGCCCTGCTGAGCTTCAGCGGGGCGGCCCCGCGCGTCAAAGCCGGGGATCGGAAGATCGGCCGGACTGCGCGCCAACGGGTCCGGCGGCTGCATTTTGTGGTCAACAACAGCCGCTTTTTGGTCCTGCTGGATCGGGGTCGCCATCCCAACCTGGCCTCGCGGGTACCGGGGCTGTGTCTGAAGCGGCTCAGCCGGGACGGGCAGGCGCGCCGGTAGAAGCGCTGATCGCCAGCGACGCCATGTCTATCCAGCGTGAGTCCGGCGCATTCGTGACGCAGAGCTGAGGGCCGTACCCCTTCAAGGGCTCGAAGCCAGCCATGGCGGAATGTGGAGCGGGCGCAAGTGCGCCTGCCGCGGCAGTTTTTCCCCCGGAGTATGACGCCGGCTGGATCAAGCAACACGGCCGGCTGGTGCGGTGGCGGATCCAGACGGTGGTGGCCAGGCCGGAGGAGATTGGTTTGTGCGGCTACTGGTTGTTGATGTTGGTACGGCGGGACCAGCAGCACCTGCGGCGGGGCAGAGTGATCCGGCGGTCGGTGGAATACGCCTGGCACTGCAGCAGTGCGGCGTGGGGAAAAAGGCTGTCCGCCGCCCCGGGATTCAGCGGGGGTTCTTTGATCGGAGTATACGGCACTCTCGGTCACCTGTGGCCCGCGCAGATGAAATGGCCATGACCGCAGGAGTATAATTCTACAATAAGTGTTGACTGACTGGCCGTGTTACGCTAAAAGCGGGCCAGGTTCGAATAGGCTCGATGTGAGAATCGCAGACCGCACGATGCGATGAACCCCGGCCTGATCCTCGGCTGTTGCAGTAGCGACCGGGCCCAGCCACCCGTGGCCAGTGGCGATGTTCTTGTGTTTCCTTCTCCGGCTTGGAGGATCCGCGAGCCGAACGCTTCCAGGGCGAGCATGTGGAAGCTGGTGGCTTTTCGATGAAGACCATAGCGGCCTCAACACATTTCGGCGTGCCGCCTGCCTTTGAGTTCCTGCGGCTTATGCGCCAGGATGGGAGTGAGCGGCGGCACGCGCACGCGATCCTCGTGTTTGGTGAACCCGTGCGCGGGCCGGTGTTGCTCGGGCGGGTGGGTATCGGGGGTATGGGATAGCGAGGCCATGGACAATCGAATGATCCCCGACTTCGACCGCGCATTTGAGAGCCTGACCGGCTTCGCGCCCATGAAATGGCAGCGTCGGCTGTTCGAAAAACACTTCCTCAAGGCGGATCTGCCCAGTAGGTGCGACCTCCCCACCGGGCTCGGGAAGACGTCGATTGTGGTCATCTGGCTACTGGCGCTTGCACACCAGGCGGCCAATGGGAACGTGCGCCTGCCGAGGCGCCTTGTCTACATTGTCAACCGGCGCACCGTGGTAGATCAGGTCACGGCCACCGTCGAACAACTTCGGAAACGCCTCATGGCCCCCGAGACTGTTGAGTCGGAGAAGCACGCCCGCACGCTCAAGGCCGTAGCGGAGGCCTTGCGCTGCCTCTGTGCCTCAGATGGTATTCCTCTTGCGGTCAGCACGCTGCGCGGCGAACTTGCCGATAACGAGGAGTGGAAGGCCGATCCGACTCGGCCAGCGATCGTCGTCGGGACGATCGATATGATTGGCAGCAAGCTGCTCTTCAGCGGCTACGGCGACGGGCGCTACGGCCGGGTACATCATGCTGGTCTGATCGGGTATGACGCGCTGATCGTTCACGACGAGGCCCACCTCACGCCGGCATTCAGCGATCTGCTCCGCGCTGTGGAGCAGGAGCAAGCGAGCGAGGCCAAGCGCGGCCTCCAACCGGAGACCATGTGCCGGCCGATTAGCGTCATCGAGCTGTCCGCGACAAGACGAGAGGGGGACGGCGAGGTCTTTGGGCTGGATGCCGAGGACGAGGCCGATGCAATCGTTCAGGAGCGGATAACCGCGATTAAGCGGCTTTGCCTGCGCGAGGTTCCCGGGGATCGACTCACTGAGGAAATTGTGCAGTGCGCAGCCACTTACGACAGCTCAGCCTGCAAGGTTCTCGTCTATGTCCGCACTCCGGACGAGGCTCAGAAGGTCGCATCGGAGCTGACACAGAAGCTCGGAACCGATGGTGAAAGACGCGTGGCGCTGCTCACAGGCACGATGCGCGGGCATGAGCGTGACAAGCTCGTCAAGGAGAACCCGGTTTTTCGCGCACTTCTCGATTCCAAAGCCACCGTCCAGCAGACTGTGTACTTGGTCAGCACGTCGGCAGGCGAAGTGGGCATCGACTTGGACGCTGACCACATGGTGTGCGATCTCACGACACTCGACGCCTTGATTCAGCGACTGGGTCGCGTGAATCGGCGCGGTGGCAATGGGCGCGAGGCGCGGGTAGAGGTCGTGGCCGCTGTCGAACCAAAAGAGAAGGCTTCGGATCTCGATCGGGCCGTGGATGCCACACTTTGCCTCCTGCGGAAATGGCGGGACGGGGCTGGCAGGGAGGGGGTGGATGTGAGCCCGAAGAACCTGCGGAGGCTCCTCGAGGACACAGGCTCGGACGAGATCCGGGCGGCGTTCTCGCCGCGCGTCCCTGCCCCGCCGTTGACGGACATCTTGCTCGACAACTGGTCGCTGACGAGCATCGACCAGATGCCCGGCCGGCCCGAGGTTGGCCCATTTCTCCATGGCCTCACCGCGGATCCGCCGGAAACCTTTCTGGTCTGGCGACAGGAGGTCTTGCTACTTCACGAGGCGGGCACGAATGCGGAGGCGCTGCGTGCTTGGTTCGGCGCCTGCCGCATCGAAGCCCGCGAGAGGCTCCGCGACCGCTACGACCGCGTGGAGAAGGCGCTCAAGAAGCTGCTTGGCAAGTTGAGAGAGGAGGACCCAAGAAAAGATATGCCGGTCGTGGTGCTCGACGAACGGGGCAACGCCTCGTGGTCCTGTCTGTCCACAGTGCGCGGCGACGACCTTAAGTACCGCACTGTGGTGCTCCCGGTGGAGGCTGGCGGGCTCGATGCGAACGGCCTGCTCAGCCCGGATTCCAAGTCGCGCCCGGACCTGGACGTGGCCGAGATCGAATCCGGTGACCGTCGGCGCGAACGCTGGATCCATCGCGTTGGCCCGGAAGGCGAGAGGTTCGAACGTCTGATCACAGGCGAGATAACTGACGCCCCACCGAGCGGACTTCGGGAAAAGGAGCGGATTCCTCTCCGCCAGCCCGACGAGAATGGTGAGGAAGCCGAGACTGTCGACCTCGTCCTATACGTCTCGTCAGCCCTGTCTGCACTCGAGAACCCGGAGACGACCAGCGCCAGACAAACACTGGAGGAGCACACGAATTCGATCGTCGACCACATGACGCGCATCGTGGGTCGGTTGGGCCTCGATGAGCCCGTCGGGAAAGCGTTAATCGCCGCAGCGCGCTGGCACGACAAGGGCAAGGACCGTCCGGTCTGGCAGCGCTACGCACGAAACGGCGCGGGCACGACACCGCTCGCGAAGTCTCCTCGTTACCTACACCCGCCTGCGCTCGGGGGATATCGGCACGAGTTGGGATCGCTGCTCGATGCGATGAACGACGAGGAACTCACGGAGGTGCCCGATAGGGACCTGATCCTGCATCTGATCGCTGCGCACCACGGATGGGCGCGACCCCACTTCGAGGCCAGGGCCTTCGACAGCTCACGGCCGACCGCCGACAACGAGCGGGCGTTCGCCGAGGTCGGTCGCCGCTTCGGACAGCTTCAGCAGAAGTACGGCCGCTGGGGTCTTGCGTGGCTGGAGTCGCTCGTGCGCTGCGCGGACATCACGGCGTCGCAGCAGGCGATAGCATCGGCAGAACCCATCTCTGGTTCGCGCCAGCGCGTGCCGGAAGAGGCCAAGCCATGAACGATTCGAACTCCACCCTACGTGTGAGTGTGGACTTGACGAATCCAGGCCAGTTCTTTGCCTGTTGCGGGCTTTTGGAGGTAGCGCACCGTGTGTGGCAGCCAGGCCCAGTGGAGGGGTGGTTCGCGGATGAACAGTTTCTCTTAGCCCGTTGTGACGGCGAGCCCGCAAAGATCGATGACCTGATCGATGCAGCACTCGGATGCAAGGCGCAGACCATTCAAATTGATGACCCGAAGATCGATCCCATCGAACTGGGAGATCCTATCCATATTCGACTCGACTGGTGGCGCAGACGCGACGGCTCAACGAACCTATTCAAGACCTGGGCGGCGAACGCGACGTCGCAGCAGATGTTTACGAAGTGGCGGGAGCCGCTTCGGCGTTGTCTTGGCTCCATCAATGGTCAGGCCAAGAACTTACTGAGCCTTAGCTATCCGGTTCAGGGGTCCTACGGCTTCGATAGCGACCTGGGTTGGGATGCGCTGCGTGTGGGATTCTCTTTCAACGAACATAGCAGACTCAAGAAACTTCCCACCCGGCCGGCGGTGGAGTTGTTCGGCGCGATTGGCCTTCAGCGGTTCTTCCCGGAACTCGCCGAGGAAAAGCGATCTGTGTGCTACTCGGCTTGGCGGGTACCTCTTACTGCGCCCGTCGCGCGGGCAGCCGTGCTCGGCCTCGTGCCCGGCGTCACGCTGTGCCGGCTCAGGACACACTTCGTCTCCCGCGGAAGTTTCAAGGGTCTAGATACGGCAATTATTGTCGAAGGAGGTTCTTATGAGTGAGCTGGTGAAGAAGTACGACAATTGGCTAAAGGACGACAGCGATGTCGCAGCGCTGGTGATGCGGCAATGGCTTGTGCCGTTGGAGGGCGAAGACGCAGTGATCTTTCCGCCCACCTATACACTTGCCGAGACTGACATTGGTAATCGTTTCAACAAGGGCGAGCCGATTCGCGGGGTGTACAAGGGTCAGAATGGTCCCATGGGGTACAACATCGACTGGTTTGAGGACGGCACCAGCGTCTGCCAGATCGACAGTGTGGGATCGCAAGCCAATCGGATGGAACCGATCTTCATGCGCGAGCCCTACAAAGAGCTCGTGCCGGAAGTGATCATCAAGGCGGGAGACAAGGAGGTGAATCTGCTCGAGGCCGGCCACCGGGCCGCCGATGCCATCGTTCGGTTCTCCGACCTACGGGAAGAACTGGAAGAGGCCTTCAAACAAGTTCGAGCCGGCGACGCCACCAAGCTGGCCAGGATCGCCCCGACCTCGCTCGTGTTCGGTGTGTGGGATTCCCGCGGGACACAGGTAAAGTTCCCGCGCGTCGTCCGCTCTGTGATCCGTGCGTTCAAGGTGAAGCCGCTACACCGTTCGGCTCAATACATCCCAGCGATCGACTACGTCGGCATCGGCTTGCTGGATGCGCCGGGAGAGAAGAAGCAGCAGGATGCGATGTCGGAACTGGGTTTGAGCCATGCTCCGGCGCCATGGTCACATGGTGGCATCCTGGTCGAGGGGGAGATCAGACGAGATGCCGCCCTGAACCTCGTTGCGTTGCGCGCGCTTCGCGCCGGCAGAGATGCAGACCCCCTTCCGCTGCGGCGATACATCCTTGGGCTGTCGCTCGTCGCGTTCACCGCGCCGCAGGAGACCTTCCTCCGTGAGGGATGCCAGCTTGTGCCGGACCCCGACCGGCCGTCGACATGGTCGCTTGTGAAGCACGACGGCAGCCGCGAAGAGAACTTTGAAGTCGCGCACAAGCAGGCCTTGGAATACGCGAAAGTCGTGGCGAAGGAGTTCGGTGTGGGACCCAAGAAGGAGGCCAACTTCAACGAGAAAAAGGCCCGTGACGAGCTGGATCGGTCGAAGCAGGAGCGCAAGAAGACCCGTCGCGCGAAGCTGAGCGAGGCAGATGCAAACCAATGACCAGGTATCTTTGCATTTCTGTTACGCTTCTCGATCCACTTTTCCACGGCAAGCGCGATGAAGACGCGCCGGAGTGGCCTCCCTCCCCGATGCGTTTGTTCCAGGCGCTGGTGGCTGGATCCTGCACAGGGTGCCGCCACGCTGAATGGTCAGAGGCCAAAGCGAACGCCTACCGCTGGCTGGAGCGCCGCAAACCGCCGATCATCATTGCTCCGCCCGCGCGATTAGCGGCGGGTTACATGTTATTCGTCCCGAACAACGATAGCGACACCGCATTCGAGCGCCATGAACGCCTCACGGAGAAGGCCGTGCGGCCCCATCGGATCCTGAGCGACGGGCCGGCGACGTTGCACTACCTTTGGGACATAGCGGAGGACGAATGGGAGCAGGCTCGCCCGATCGCAAAAGTATTTGAGGTCGAGGCACGCCACCTGACGACGCTGGGGTGGGGCATTGATCAAGCGGTGGCTCAAGCGCGCATTCTGAACAGAGCCGAAGTGCGAGCGCTTCCCGGGCAGCGATGGCGGCCCTGGGACGTGCCGCTCAGCAGCGGAGGGAAGCTTCGGGTGCCCAAGAGTGGCTCGCTGGACGATCTTGAGCGTGCCTACAAGGCGTTCCGGCATAGGCTCTTGATGGAGCTTCCGCCAGGGGGGAGAGAGCCTCGGGTGTTTGGCACAAGGGTCTACTTACCTGCCGACGCGTTGCCCCCACGTCCGTATGCAGGCTTCGAGCTTCCCGAAGGAGTGGCGTTCCGAGCCGAGGACGCCGCGAAGGTGGCCGCGATGCTTCGGTCGCTGGCGTGTCAATCGGCGAAGGAAGACGAAGCCGCACATACGTTTCCCGGCGGGGCCGAGGTCTATGTTGCCGGCCACGTCGAGCACGGAACAGACGTGATTACGGCGCGATTTTCCTACCTACCGTTGCCGAGCATTGGCCACGAACATGCAGACGGCATGATCCGCCGACTGCTCGTTGCAGAGCCTTTCGGTGGAGATGGTGTCCACGCAAGGTGGGCGCAGCAGCGCCTGCGCAACGGCACCCTGCGGGACGAACGCGGCAACGAGCGTGGCGTATTGCTCGACCTGTGGCGTCCCAGTTCGCGTCGAGTGGTGGAGCTGTACGTCCGCGAGTCGAAGTGCTGGCATTCCGTGACGCCGGTAGTTCTGCCTGGCTTTGATGACGGCAAACAGAAAAAGGCAGAGCGCTTGTTCCTCAAGGCGCTTGTGCAGGCAGGGATCCCGATCGAGGCGGTTGAGTCGTTTACTTTGCGGAAGGCGCCCTTCTGGCCTGGTGCCGCTCATCCCCAGCACTACTTGGTGCCTGAGTACATGCGTCGCTTTTCTAGGTGGCACGTGGCGGTGCGCTTCCGTGAACCCATCCCTGGCCCTTTGGCCCTGGGGGTGGGGCGACATGTAGGACTGGGCTTATTCGCGGTTCGGGCTGACACTGCCCGGGAAACGTCTGACTAAAGGCGCTGCGCGCCCGGGAGTGATGTTTAGAAGTGGGGTGGGCAGAGGTGGTTCGGCGTGAGACCGGCCTGGAGCGGCACGAGCAGTGACCGTGCGGGTCGATCCCGTTGTTGTTGCTGGTCGCAAAGGGCGAGTTCAGCCCGCGGTGTGACGGCCCGTGCCAACTACACGAGCTTCACGGCCACGGTGGCCTCCATACCGGGGAAGTCGGAGGGGTTGCGGGTGTACAGCGGAAGCGCGTTTGCTGCCGGAGTGGCGGCGATCAAGGATTGCCTAGGTTGGGTGCGGCTCGCCCAGCCTGCGCTGTTGGACGCCGTGAACACGCGGCCGTACGTCCGTGCGGCTTCGGCATCAAAGAACAGCGGATCCCAGGTCGCCGTCGCGCACGGCAGCCGATTCTGGCGGTGTACTCCGCGCGTGTTCGTTCGTGTTCGCATGGGGACCGCCAGCGGGCTCGGCCGGTGTCACGGCCAATATGGGAGACTCATCGGGCAGGAGGGCGGGATTAACGAGGTCGTGGTTTGGCGGTATCAAGCGACCGTGCGTTTCCGGTGCTCGCACGCGGGACCGGCGGCCGCTCGGCATTCGGAACAGCCGCCCGCGGCCAGCACAGGGGAGCGCTGCGGATCGGGGAGGAGCGAAGCATGACTCACGCCGGAGCCGAGCAGGAACCCGTCCTGCGAGAGATCGTCGCGCGGCTTGTGGCCGAGCTCCGCCCTTTGCCGGATCTACCTCTTCGGCTCCAGGGCCCGCGGCGAGTCGGGGCCCGAGAGCGACTACGACCTGCTGGTCCTGGTCGAGGATCCGAGTGAGCCGACCTACTGCCTTTCCCAGCGGGCCTACCGGGCGCTCCGAGGGATCCCGGCCGCCGTCGACGTGATCGTCTGGGACCGCAAGACCTTCGAATCGCGACTCCACCTGCCGGCGTCGTTCCCCGGCACCGTCGTCCGCGGGGGGAGGCTCCTCCAAGCGGCTTGATCTTGGGAAGGTCGCGGAGTGCCGGGCGTGGCTCCGGCGGGGCTTGTGTCGGCTTGGATTCCGCCGCCACCTTGGTCCGCTCGTGGGAACCCCAACCTGAGAGCGTAGAACCTATCCCTAAACCGTGTTCGTAAGTCGTTTCAATGCGCGGGCGGATTAGGTAAGGCGGAGATGACAAGGCGCACACGAAGCTCCCTGGGCGATAGCAGAGAAATGAAAGTGCCTTTTCAAGGCAGTCAACGCCTCACCTACACAAAGGGCCTCCCATCTGCCGCTGACCGGCAACCCGAAAGCTCAATCAACGGAAGCGCGGAAGCGCCCCGTTTCCGGTTCAGCCCGGGACCTGCCGGACCGGCAGGAACGCCAAGGTCATCTGCAAATACGCGTCAAACGCCCGACTCGATTTCTCCCACCGGATGCACAGCCGCCGAAAATGCCGCAGCCGGGCCACCGTGGGCCCCATCGCCCAACGGGGACGATACCGCTGCGGCGACCGCCCATGCTGGGGCGCGTTTCTCTGACCACAGACTGCTCCGACGCGGCGCCACCAGTTCCATGCCCCTGGCTGCAAACGCTGGATCCAGCCCATCACTGTTAAAGGACTTCTCTCCCACCACCTTCGTCGGAACCTGCTGCGGCAGCAGGAAAGGGAACAATTTCTGCGCCAGGCGTCGGCACACGGGACCGGGCCGGGCGACTCTGAACCACAATCAGCTGCCCTCGCGCGTCCACGGTGTTGATGACCTTGACCCAGTCGCCGACCCTGGTGCATCCGGTTTCACGGCCGCGCCCCGGGCCGGACAGAAGCCGCATCCAGAAGGCACTCGTCAGACCGACCGTGACGGTGCTCCTGTACACATCCGACCCGCCTCCTGCAACGGACGCTCAGAGACTCCTTCCCGCAGCAGACTCTGGAAGAGACGGTGAACCGCACTTTTCGAACGGAACCGCGGCGGCCGATGCTTCCATGTGGCGCCGTTGTTCAAGGGCGAGAACATCACCGTCCGGGACTTGCGTTTGCCGGTCCGCGGAGGGCCGCGCTTGGAATTCCTGGGAGGATCGGGATTGGGTGCAACACGGCAGTCCAGCATGGGATCACTGCGTGCCGGCGCAGGGGCGTATTATGGCAGGTGTGCCTATCCTTCGTGGCTGGGGGATCTCGAGTTGGCGGCGTTTTGTGGGGGCGCAGTCGCACAGCACGTCGAGGGGTTGGGGTATGTCCGAGACCGGGGTGGAAGGCGGTTGAGGTTGGAGTGCCCGTGGTTCGGTCGCTCCTGTGGGAGTGGGTTTCCCTCCTTGGAGCGTGAAGATGGAGGTCGCATCCCGGATGGCCAGGTGTTGGTGTGCTGGACGGGCGGCCGGTGCCGTTACAGGTGCAAGCAGGGATCTGGGGCGGGAGGGCGGAAGAGAAGTGGCTGTTGATGTATGCGGCGGGGTTCACGTCTGGCTGGGCGCGGGAGGCGGTGAGTGGCCCGAGATGGCGATGCTGTTTGCCCCGCCGGCGTGCGGGTGGTCAACTGCATTGCAGGGTTGGTGCGGCAGTGGCCTGCGGTTACGGTGGGTAAGGGCGTAGCGGTATGCAACCTCATGGTCGAGGTATGGGAACACGACTGCACGCGCCGGGGCTGCGGGGCGAAGCAAGGCGCCGGTGCCGGGGTGTTGTGGATCCGTGCGGCTGGTTGGTGCCATGAGCATGACTCCTACGGATCCGGGGTGTGGCCATGATCGTCGCAGTGGAAACGCTCAATAAACATCGCGACAGTAACGCTTGTCGCTTCGCAGCCGGCCGATGTAGTCGGTGGCCTGGTCGGGGGAAAGGCCGCCGCCGATTTGGACGACCTTGTGGAGTGCGGCGTCCACGTCGCGTGCCATGCGGGAGGCGTCGCCGCAGACGAAGAAGGCTGCTCCTTCCTCGAGCCAACGCCAGAGCTCGGAGGCGTGTTCGAGCATCCTGTGTTGGACGTAGACTTTCCCGGCCTGGTCGCGTGACCAGGCGAGGTCGAGCCGGGTGAGGAGGCCGTCCTTGAGCCAGCGTGAGAGTTCGTCCTCGTAGAGGAAATCGGTGGCGGCGTGTTGGTCGCCGAAGAAGAGCCAGTTCTTCCCGCGGGCGGCGATGGCTTGCCGGTGTTGGAGGAAAGCGCGGAAGGGTGCGATGCCGGTGCCCGGGCCGACCATGATGAGAGGGGTGTCGGGCGGAGGAGGTCGGAAGGCCGGGTTGGCGTGGATGTACACGGGCAGGGGTGTGTCAGGTGTGACGCGGTCTGCCAGGAAGGTGGAACATACGCCTTTTCGTTGGCGGCTGTGAGAGGTGTAGCGGACGATGTTGACGGTGAGATGGACCTCGTCCGGATGGCAGAGCGGACTGGATGCGATGGAGTAGAGCCGGGGCTGGAGGGGCCGGAGGCAGGCGACGAATTCGCCGGGTGTGAAGGTGGGGCCCGGCAGCAACGCCAGGAGATCCACGATCTGGCGGCCGGCCAGAAAGCGCGTGAGTGCGTCCGCGGCATCCGGAGCGAGCAAGGACCGGAGCTCCGGGTTCTGCGTGCGTTCGGCCACGGCGGCCAGGAGGGATTCCGGGATGCGGGTGATGTCCAGATGTTCCAGGAGGGCCTGGCGGAGGGGCGTGGGGTTGGGATGTCCGGGGATGCGGACCTCCTCGGAGCCTTCGGCGTGGAGGAGTTGGAGGAGTTCCTGGACGAGTTCGGGGTCGTTGGTGGGCCGGACGCCGAGGGCATCACCGGGTTCGTATCGGAGGCCGGATCCGGCGATGGAGACGACGATGTGCCGGACGTCTTTGGCGGAGCCGTCCCGTGTGAGTTTGCGGTTCAGTATGAGCCGTGCGGGGAAGGGATGGCGACGCGACCAGGATGGGGTGCTGCTGGTGCGGGCGGGTGGGGCCCCGGCGGCGGCGGTGCTGGCGGCATGGTTGGTGGTGGGAGCGGTTTGAGGGGCGGTGGCGGCGGCATTCGACAGGGCATTGAGGGCCCCGGCCAACCAGGCGGAGAAGGGTTCTTCGAAGTCCACGTCGCAATCCTGTCTGGGGTGGACGCGTTGCGCGCCGAGTTGTTCCAACCGGGCGTCCAGGTCTTTGCCGAATTGACAGAACTTCGGGTAGTTCCGGTCGCCGAGGGCGCAGAGGCTGAATCGGACGCCTTCCAGGCGGGGGGCATGATCGGCGCGGATTTTGTCCCAGAATGCCCGGGCGTTGTCGGGCGGCTCGCCATCGCCATAGGTGCTGGTGACGATGAGGAGATTGCGTTGGGCCGGGAGTCTGGCGAGGTCGCAGGCGCCCAGTTCCCGGACGGTCGGGGCAAAACCGCGTTGGCCTGCCTCTTTGGCGATCTTTTTGGCCAGGTTTTCGGCGTTGCCGGTCTGGGAGCCGAACAGGATGGTGAGCGGCTCCAGTGGTTTGGGTGCGGGGCTGGTTCCGGGGTCGGGCAGGGGGACGTGGGAGAAGAGGCCGGCCAAGAAGCCGTTGAGCCAGGCCCTTTGCTCCGGGGTGAAGGGTGCGCTTTCGGGTATGACGGGAATCCAACGGCCGGGGAAGGGTCCGGGTGCAGGGGTGTGAGATGGCGGTTCGTGGGAGGGCGGTTGGGGCGCCAGGTTTGCTCCCGGGATAGAGGCGGGGCGTTCGCCGGTCAACGAGGGAAGGGAGAGGAGATCGGGATTCATACGCGGATGTGGTTTCATGAGCTGAACATTTCCTGAAGTTGTTTGATGTCGTGCCGTCGCGTGAACCGGGCGAAAGATTCGCCGGGTTGACGTCTTTCGAGATACACACGGAGCATGCGCTCGAGCAGCGCGGGCAGCTCGCTGGCGAGGATGCCGGAGAAGACCAGCCTGCCGATGGCGGCGTCGGGTCCGGTGCCTCCGCCCAGAACGATGTTGTAAGCTTCCATGCTCTCGCCGTTGAGGGTGACCTTGACCCCCTGGAGGCCGATGTCACCGACGTAATGTTGGGCGCACGAGTGGGGGCAGCCTGTGAAATGGATGTTGATCGGCAGATCGAGATTCAGGCGTTCGGCCAGGTGCCGGCCCACGGCCAGGGCGTGGCCCTTGGTGTCGGTGGCGGCGTATTTGCAGCCCGTGTTACCGGTGCAGGCCACGAGGCCCCCGAGGATGTGGCGGGGTTCGTAGTGCAGGCCGGTTCGGACGATGGCGCGTTTGACGGTCTCGACGTAGGCGTCCGGGATGTTCACGAGCAGGAGGTTCTGCCAGGGGGTGAGGCGGATGTGACCGGAGCCGTAGTGCTCGGCCAGGTCGGCGAGCCGGCGCATCTGGCGTGTGGTGAGGAGGCCGACGGGGACGAGGACGCCGATGTAGTTGAGGCCTTTCTGTTTCTGGCGGTAGACGCCGATGTGGGCGTGGCGGATCGGGGGTGGTGGCGGTTCGCACGCCTCCCGTGGGTATCGGATGAGGGGGAAGGCCAGCCGTTTGGCGGTTTCGTCGAGGAAACGGTCGAGTCCCCATTTGTCGACCAGGTATTTGAGGCGTGCCTTTTGCCGGTTGGTGCGGTCGCCGTGGTCAATGAAGACGCGGATCATGGCGACGGCGACTGCGACGGCCTCGTGTGGCGGGACGAGGATGCCGGCGTCGGAGGCGAGTTGTTTGTGGCCGGTGATGCCGCAGAGCAGGACGCGGAAGTAGACGCCGGGCTGGAGTGAGACGCCGGCCGGGGGTGGCTGCCGGCGGAGGCCCTCCTCGGGGAGGCGGACGGCGACGAAGCCGATGTCGTTGGTGTCGGCAACGGTGTCGATGGCGCCTCCGCCTTCGAAGGCCACGTTGAACTTGCGGGGCAGGTCGTAGAGGTCGCGGTGGTTCAGGATGTAATGATGCAGGGCGTGGGCGTAGGGGCGGGTGTCAATGAGTTCCTGGGGATCGATTCCGGCGGTGGGTGAGGCGGTGATGTTCCGGACGTTGTCGACGCCCGAGCCCTTTGAGGTCAGTCCGAGGGATTGGAGGCGGATCAGGACGTTGACGAGGTTTCTGGGGGCGATTTCGCGAATCTGGATGTTGGAACGGGTGGTGATGGCCGCGCGTCCGTTTCCGAATTCGTCGGCGATGTCTGCCAGGCCGCGGAACTGGGCGGCGGTGAGTTCACCTGCCGAGATGCGGCAGCGGAGCATGAAACTGTTCTGGGCGGGCGCCACATAGAAGAGGCCGTGGTAGCGGAAGCGGAAGGTGTTCTCCTCGTCGGGAAAACGATCGGCCTCCGCGTGGGCGAGGATGCGGTCCCAACAGTCCAAGCCGTGTTCCTGATATTTCCACCGTTCCTGCTTGCAGAGCTCGTCCACGGGTGTGCCGTGGAAGGTTTCTGGGGCGGCCAGGTTGGCCGGTGCGGCCGCGGGGTGGGCGGTGAGTGTGCCCTGGGGGGTTGCGCCGACGAAGGGGTAGCGGGTTCGTTCGGCGATGCCACGGAACAGGCCTTCGAGATACTCCTTTTGTTCGGGGGAGAAGGCGCCGTGGTTGAGTACGGTGTCGATGTTTCTGAGCAACGGGTCCATGGGTGAAGTATTCATGGTTGGGTGGTGGTGTGGGACCGTGCCGGGACGGGCCGCAGGCGCACGGCGGTGTGTTTGTAGGCCGGTTGGCGGGAGTAGGGGTCGAAGGCCGGCACGGTCAGGCGATTGGTTTCCGGATAATGCATGGGCATGAAGAGGTGTCCGGGTTGAACGGCGGGTGTGACCACGGCGGTGGCACGGACGGTGGCCCGGCGCGAGGAGACCTCCACGGTCTGACCGGTGACGATGCGCAGCCGGGCTGCGTCCGCGGGGTTGACCTCGACGTAGGTCTGTTGGGGGTAAAGCTGGCGGAGCACCTCGGATTTGCCGGTGCGGGTGTTGGTGTGCCACTGGGCGCTGGTGCCGCGTCCGGTGAGGAGGATGAAAGGATGATGGGCATCCGGCTGATCCGGTGCAGGACGTGGCGGTTCGAACAGGAACCGTGCACGGCCGTCCGGGGTGGGGAAGCGACCGTCTGCGAACAGGCGGCGTTCGCGGAGGCTGGTGCGAAGGGCGTGGATGGTGGCGGCGTGGCCGCGGGATGAGGTTTCGTGTTCCGGCCAGGGCCACTGGATGCCTCCGCAGGCGTCGATCATCTGATAGTCGCGGATTCCGGTGAAATCGCAGGGTTGGCCGGCGGAGAGGCGTTTGAGGATCTGGAACACGGCTTCGGGACTGGTCCAGGCGCGGAAGAGGTCGGCGCAACCCCAGTAATGGGCGATGAGCTGGAAGATGCGGAAATCCGAGAGGGCCTGGCCCGGGGCGCGGGCGACCTTCTTGACGAGGCCGATGCGGCGTTCGCTGTTGATGAAGGTCCCTTCTTTCTCCCCCCAACCGGCGGCAGGCAAAATGAGGTGGGCGTGGCGGGCTGTGTCGGTGGAGGTGTACATGTCCTGGACGACCAGGAACTCGAGTTTGTCGAGCAGGGCGTGGAGGCGGTCGCGGCCGATCCAGGAGTGGAACGGGTTGGTGGCGATGACCCAGAGGCCCCTGATGGCGCCGGCGTCAATCGCGTCGAGGATCTGGTCGTAGGTGAGGGAGTTGCGATCGGGAATGCGCTCCTGCGGGATGCCGAGGATGCGGGCGACCGTGGCGCGGTGATCGGGGTTGGCAAAGTCACGTCCGCCCAGGAGGTTGGTGGTGTTGGCGAAGAGGCGGGATCCCATGGCGTTGCACTGGCCGGTGACGGAGTTGGGTCCGGTGCCGGGCCGACCGATGTTTCCGGTGATCAGTGCGAGGTTGATGATGGCCTGGGCGGTGCGGGTGGACTCGTGGCCCTGGTTGACGCCCATCGTCCACCAGAAGCTGACTGCGCGGCCGTGGGCGATGGTGCGGGCAAACCGGTGGAGCTGGGGCGTGGTGAGGCCGGTTTCCCGGCTGACGCGCTCCGGGGTGAAGGGTGCGACGAAGCGGGCGAATTCGTCGAAACCGGTGGTGTGTTGTTCGATGAAATCGCGGCGGATCCAGCCGTTGGCGATGAGCAGATGGGCCGTGCCGTAGAGCAGCGCCAGGTCGGTTTTCGGCCGGATGGGCAGGTGCTGGGTGGCGCAGAGGGCGGTTTCCGTGGTGCGCGGGTCCACGACGACGATCTCGGGGTGGCGGGCGTTGCGGAGCACGCGCTGCCAGAGGATGGGATGGGCGATGCAGAGGTTGGAGCCGATGAACACAAGGACGTCGGACTCTTCGAAGTCCGCGTAGGTGTACGGCGGGGCGTCGAAGCCGAAGGCCTGTTTGTAGGCGACAGCACTGGTGGCCATGCACTGGCGGGTGTTGGAGTCCGCGTGGAGGGCGCCCATGCCGAATTTGAACAGTGCACCGAGGAAGGCCATTTCTTCGGTGCAGATCTGGCCGGTGCTCAGGAAGGCGACCGATTCGGGGCCGTGCTGGTCCATGAGGGCCTTGAACCGGAGGGTGAAGACCTGGAGGGCGTGGTCCCAGTCCACGGGTTCGAGCCGGCCGGTGCGGGGATCTCGCAGCAGTGGCTGGGTGGCGCGGTCGGGGGCACGCAGGGGCGTGAGGGCCTCCCAACCCTTGGGGCAGGCCATGCCGAGGTTGACGGGGTAATCGGGATCGGGAGTGAGATTGACGGCCTGCGTGTCCTGCAGATGGATTTTGAGGGCGCAGCCGGTGGAACAGTATCCACACACCATGGTGGTCGTGGCGGTGGGGGCGAGTCGGGCGGGTACGAGCCCGAGCCCGAAGTCGGCGGGTCGCAGCGTGAGGTTGGCCGTGAGGGGGCCGTCCCAGCGACGCAACCAGGTGGGAGGGGTTGTTTGTGCGGTGTTCATGACGCGGGATGGCCGGGCATGCGGCGGGGTTGGACGGTGACGAAGAAGAGGTAACGCTCGAGCCACTCGCCGGCGAGCGCCAGAAGGGCGGCCAGCAACGCCCCGGAGCGAACCAGAGGCAGCCCGGAGTGCATGGCGGCACCGGCAGTTGCGATGGCGATCCATGCAGGCAGCACAACCGCCCCCAGCCAGGTGCAGGCGGCGCGGGTGCGATCGAGCCCGCCGAACCGGCCGGCCTGGAGCAGGGCGGTTTTGTGCAGGGGCGAGAAATCGTCGTCGTGCAGATGTCGGAGCGGCCGGTGATCGGCCGCGAGTTTGAAAAGGCCGGAGGCGATCGAGGCCAGGCAGAGTCCCGCCACCCGCTCCGCGGGCGCGCCGGACAGCGTGCCCAGGGCCAGTGCCAGCACGGAGCCGAGCATGGCAGCCGTGCCGATGAATTTGGGTGCCGTGACCGCGAACCGCCACGGCTCGCGACCGGTGTCTGCGTACACCATGATCGAACAAAGGACGGCCGCCCATCCTGCCAGCGCGGCCGGTGCCGGCAGCCACGGGAGTGCGGCTGCCGCGGTTGCCGCGGCGAGGAACGCCAGGCAGCCGAGCAGGGCGAAGAGTCCGAAGGCCAGGATCTCCCGGCTCAGCCAGGAGGTGCGCAGGCCGAGAAAAGCGCGCCATGCACCTGCCGGCCGACCGAGGTGGAAAAGGCTGGCCACCAAGCCGGCGGAGAGAAGGATGATTGCGACGCCGAGCGGGAGTGCCGGGCTGGCGCCGCCCGACGGACCGGCTGCGATCGGGGCGAAGGTGAAAAGGCCGGTTGCGGCCTGGGTCAGGACCAGCATGAAGACCAGAGGGGCATGTGCGGGTTGTGGATGGAGTTCTTGGCGGTCGGCGGCACGGACCGGTTGGGGCAGTACACGCCGGGTTTGGTAAAGGGTGGTCGGTACGGTCAGTGCGGGATCCGGTGTGTCCGGCAGCCATGCGGAGTCTTTGGGTGCGCGGGCCCGGGTGGTGCCGCGGTGGCGGGCCAGGAGATCCGCGGTTTCGACCAGGGTGATGCGGATGGCCTGGTTGGGGCAGGCTTGGACGCAGGCCGGTGGTTCGCCCCGGGCGAGGCGGCGGCTGCACATGTCACACTTGCGAACGATGCCGCGTGCGGGCGAGTAGCGGGGAACCTCGTAGGGACATTTCATCACGCAGTACTGGCAGCCGATGCATTGATCGTCCAGGTGCCGCACGATGCCGGTGATGGGGTCCTTGTCGTAGGCGAGGACGGGACAGCCGTTGAGACAGCCGGGATCCACGCAATGGTGACAGGCGGTGGTGACGGTTTGGTGGAACGGATGGCGCCAGTCATCGCTGACAAGCAGGCCGGTGGTGCGCCAGGTCTCGTCGGGATCCAGTCCGTTGAGGCTGTGGCAGGCGCTTACGCAAGCCTTGCAGCCGGAGCATTTGTCCAGGTCGACCTCGAAGGCGTACTGTTGTCCGGGCGCGGGCTCGGCGGCGGGCAGGAGGTTGCGATACAGGCGGTGCGGTCCGGGCGTGGCATGGTTGTCGTGCCATGCGGCGAATTGTTCCACGGCGGAAAGGTCCTGCTGCTCCCGGAGGGCGGTGGTGATGGGGTCCGCTCCGGGAGCAGCTCCTTTCGCGGGGTGGAGGATGGAAGTGCCCGGGACCATGGTGGAAGGGTTCAACGCGTGGCAACCAGGGCCGGCTCGGTGAGGGGTGCGGCTGCCGCAGCGGGCACGGCCGCGGTTTCGGGCAACGGCCGGCCGTGTGCGGCGATCCAACGGCCCACCCATTTGCCCTGGATGGCGCGGAGAGCCAACAGTGCGCCCCCGGCCAGGATGGCGAATCCCACCAGCCCGGCTCCGTGGGCGGCGAACATCTCCCGCATCGAGCCCATCATGTTGGAGAGGATGAAGCCGCCGAACCCGCCTGCGGCGCCCAGGATGCCGGTGGCGGCCCCGATGTTGGCCTTGTAACGGTGCGGAACGAGCTGGAAGACGGCTCCGTTGCCCATGCCCAAGCAGGCCATGGTCAGGACCAGGAACGTGGTTCCCAGCGCCACGGTTGGCGCCCAGGCCGAGAGCAACAGGCAACTGACGATGCCCAGGTAGAGCAGGGAGAGCATCCGGATGCCGCCAAAGCGGTCCGACAAGGTGCCGCCCACCGGCCGGAGGAAACTCCCGGCCAGGACACAGAGCGAGGTCAGGTCACCTGCGAGGACCTTGGAGACGCCGTAGCGGTCGTGCAGGTAGATGGAGAGGAAGCTCGCCAGGCCGACGAACCCGCCGAAGGTGATGGAGTAAAAGTAACAGAACAGTGCGGTGTCACGCTGGCCCAGCACCCGGAGGAAATCCCCGACGGTCTTGGGCTGGCGCCGGGCCTGAGGTGCCTCGCGCGTGCAGAAGAGAAAGACCAGGAACATGATCGCCAGCGGGATCAGCGCCAGCCCGAACACACCGCGCCAACCGTACATCTCGGCCAGGCGCGGTCCGAACAGCGTGGCGAGCAGGGTGCCAGAGTTGCCCGCACCGGCGATGCCCATGGCCAGACCCTGGTATTGCGGTGGATACCATTGGCCGGCCATGGGCAGGGCCACGGCAAAGCTTGCGCCGGCCACGCCCAGGAGGATGCCGATCAGGTGGATCTGTGCCATGGAATCGGCCCCCAACCAGCCGATCAGCAGCGGAAGGGCCGTCAGGGTGATGCCCAGGCAGCCGGTGCGCTTGGGCCCGATGCGGTCGGTGAGGTAACCGAGCAGCAACCGCAGAACCGCACCCGCCAGAAGCGGGATGGCGGTCATGAAGCCTTTCTGGGCCGGGGTCAGGCCGAATTCGCTGGCAATGTAGTTGCCCAAGGCGCCCAGCATCACCCAGGCCATGAAACTGATGTCGAAATAGAGGAACGACCCGAAGAGTGTGGGCCAGTGACCGGCTTTCAAAAACGCTTTCGCATTCATACCACCCCGGCGAGAGGCAGAAGCGATGCCGCTTTGGCGCCGGCGGGATTGAAACTTTCTCAACGTATCCATGAAACGAATTCAGGGATGGCGGAACGGCGGCCTGGAGCGGGGCTCGGAAGAATGCGGCGTGCGGGGGATTCCGTGTGATTGGGGGGCGTGCGAGCGGCCCGGGCGAAGCAGTCGGAGCCGGTTCGGGGCTCTGCTGATGGTCATGGGAATGGTTTCTTTTTGACCAGCTTGATCAGCCCGGATGACCGGTGTGGTCAAGGCATGAGCAGGCGGGTTCCGCATGCGCCCGGACGTTTGTGCCGGGCATGTGCGGTTGCTGGGCAGGGCCTCACGATGGTTCGCGTGCCGGTCCGCGGGGAGCTCGGGCAACGTTTGGGTCGGCTGGTTGTGGGAGGGTGGCCGGCTGGTTGGGGGACGAGGAAGGGGCCGGGGCGGTGGGCGTGGATTTGGTGTGTTGCTTGACTGTGTGCCGGGTCTGATACAACGTCTGAGTCGTGCCGAGGATCGGGGCCATCTGTGCGTTGCTGCTCGTATTGGCGTGGCTGCCAGCCAGTGCGCATTGCGCGCTGGAGCGGGTGGTCCCGGGCTGGGGTGCGGAGTGTTGTTGCGCCGGAGCGCCGGCCGCGCCACTGCCGGATGACTGCTCGCAGCCGGTTTGCAGCTCCGTCGAAAACGGTGTTTGGATTTCCGGGGAACGGTATTCGGATCTGCAGACGGTTTTTCTGCCCCGGGAGGCTCTCACCGTGCTGCAGATGGTTGTGATCGGGACCGACCGATCTTTGCCGAGAGCCCTTCCGCGGCTTCAGTCCCCCGACCTTTCCCTCTGGGTGCTCACTCATCGCGCGGTGGGACGACCGCGTGCCCCTGCACAAAGCCGCTGATCTTCCGGTGAGGCGTGCCGGACCCGGCCTGGTCGGGTCCGGAGTCGTGGGACTTCTTAGTTTCCCGGGTTAGATCGTGTGCACAGTTACGGTTTGCGGGATATTTCAGGCAGGGTCCATGAGGATTGAAAGGCCTGCGAAAGCAAGGGTTTGTTGGCGTTGGTTGACGGGCGTGCTCGTGTGCGCGGAGGTGTGGTGGGGAGGGACCCTGTTGAGGGCGCAACCAGCCGGCGGGCAGGATGGGGGAGACACTCCGGGCGAGCTGGTCCTGACGTTGGAGGCATGCGTGCGCCGGGCAGTGGCGAATCACCCGCAGTTGCAGGCAGCCCGGGCGCGGGTGGCGACTGCGCAGGCGGCCCGACGGCAAGCTCGACTCTGGCCGAATCCCGAGCTGGAACTGGCGTCGGAAGACGGGCCTTTGAACCGGGGAAGTTTTGCCGAGGAATCGAAACAGACTGTGGGGGTGGCACAGACGATTCCGTTCCCCGGGAAGAAGCGACTGGAGTCGGCGATGGCGCGTCTGGAGTTGACGCGTGCGGAACATCAGTGGCGTGCGGTGCTGCTGTCGGTGATCCGAGAGGTGAAACTCGCCCGGGTGCGGGTTTTGGGGTGGAAGGCCGTGCTGGAAGCGACCCGTGAGTCGGTAAAGGTGGCCGAGGCTTTGTCGGCGGCGGTGCACGAGAGATTTCGGGCGGGAGCCGTGGGAGAGGTGGATGTTCTTCGCGCGGAAACGCTGCTGGAAGAGACGCGGTTGGAGCTGGAAGAAGCCCGGATCCGGTGGAGAGAGGCGCTGCAAGAACTGGCGCTGCTGGTGGGAGCGCCCGTTCGAGACAAGCTGGATGTGGTGGGTCGCTTGCGCGAAGAGCCGGATCCGGCGCTGGTCGGCAGGCAGCCCGCAGAATGGCTGCCCCATCATCCACTGGTGGTGGCGGGCCGGGCGGAGGTCAAGCGGGCAGAGGTGGCGGTGACACGGAGCTCGAGGGAAGCGTGGCGGGACGTGACCCTCCGGGTTCGGGGTGGCCGGGCCGGCCCGGCCGATGATGTGGTGGCCGAGGTGGGTTTGACGCTGCCGCTGCCGGTATGGGATCGGGGGCGGTACCGGATGACTGAGGCGTTGGCCCGGAGGGAGGAATCGCAGGCAGCGCTTGCCGCCGGGCAGCGTGAGCTGTTGCTGACCTGGGAGCGGGAGAAACTGCGTCTGGAAGGAACCGCGGCGCAGGTGCGCCGGCTCCGGCGCGAAGTCCTGCCTCGGACGGAAAAGGCCGTGGATCTTCTGCGGGCCGGGTATCAGGCGGGGAAGTTCGACTTACTTGTCCTCCTTGATGCGGAGCGTGCCGCCGCCGAGGCCCGGCGCGCGCATGCGCGGGCCCTGCTGGAGATGAACCTGGCCCATGTGGAATTGGAAGCGCTTATGGATGCGGAGATGCCGGAGCTGTTTTGGGAGGACGGATCCTCGGAAACAAAGCCCCGGCCGGAAACGGTCACGCCGGGACAAGTAGAGGTGGAGCGATGAGACAGGGGAGAAACAATCGGCGCGCGTGCATACGGCAGATGGTACCGGTGCTCATCCTGGCAGCGGTCATAGGGCCGGGCGGGGCCTGTATGAGGGAACCATCCGGACCGGCGGGGGACACCGGGGCCCGCGCGGAGGCGACCGGACGGGCATCCAGCGACCGGTGTACGCGGCACGGGGCCCCGACCGAGTTGTGTTTTTTGTGTGATCCCAGTTTGCGGGAAGAAGGCCGCTTGTGGTGCGGGGAACACGATCGTTATGAGGACCGCTGCTGGCTCTGTCACCCGGAGCTGCGCGATCCGTCGAGGGCCTACTGCGAAACACACGGGTTGTACCAGGACGAGTGCCACCTCTGCCGGCCGGAAGTGGCCGGTGCCTCCCGGGCAACGCGTGTTTCCGATTCCGGCACGCTGATCTGTGGGGAGCATCGTGTGGCGGAGGCGGAGTGTGGGATTTGCCGTCCGCAGGTCCTTCAGGGCTTGAAGGCGGGCGAGGGTTTGAAGGTCCGTTTGCCGACTCCGGAATCGGCCCGGCTGGCCGGCCTGGCCACGGGGGCGGTGAAAGAGGATGTGGTGCGGGAGGAGATTCCGTGCGTGGGCGAGTTGCGATTTGCGCCGGACCGTTTCGTGCGGGTGGCCACTCCGGTGGAGGCGATCGTTCGAGAGCTTCTGGTGGACTACGGAGACCGGGTGAAGACGGACCAGGGCCTGGTTCGCCTTTGGTCGGCCTCGATGGAGGAGGCGGTGGTGCAGGCGGTGTTGAGTTACCGGAAGCTGGTACGCGAGCGTGGATTGCTGGCTGTGCGGGTCACGTCCGAGCAGGCGGTTGAGGAGGCGGAAGCTGCCTACCGTGCGGCGAGTCAGCGCGCGAGGAACTACGGGTTCAGCGAATCCGACATTCGCGCCCGGGCGGATCGTGAAGAGGGGCCGGTGTATCTCGAGCTGAAGGCCCCGTTTGCCGGAGAGGTGTTGGAAGTGAATGTCGGGCCGGGAACGCGTGTTGCGGCCGGTGAGCCGTTGGTGACGGTGGTCGATGCCTCTGTGCTGCGCGCATGGCTGTATGTGCCCGAGGAGGCGGCGTCAAGGTTGCGTGGAGGGGAGCCTGTGGAGGTGTGGTCCGGTGGGAGGGCACCTCACCGTGTTACGGGGCGCGGCCGCGTGATGTGGATAAGTCCGCAACTGGATGAGCGCACCCGCCTGGTCCGCGTATTGGCAGAGGTGGACAACGGTGCAGGCAGGCTCCGGGCCGGTATGTTCGTGGAGGGAACGATTGTGGCCGGACAGAGAGAGGGTCTGCGCCTGCCCGAGTCTGCCCTACTACGCGTGGAGGGACGCCCGGTGGTGTTTATCGGGCTGGCGCCGGACCTGTTCGAGGCGCGGGTGGTCGAGCTGGGCGCGCGCGGCGACGGGTGGTGGGAGGTGCGAGCGGGTCTGAAGCCCGGCGAACCCGTGGTCGTGGAGGGCGGATTCCTGCTGAAGTCCAGCCTGCTGAGTTCGCGGTTGGGCCAGGCCTGTGTGGACGAGTAAGGGGAGCCGATGGGCAGGTTGATTGAGTGGTCGCTACGGAACCGGCTTTTGGTTTGTTTGCTTGCCGGTGTGTGGGTGGTGGCAGGGGTAAATGCGCTATGGCGGCTGCCGGTGGATGCCTTTCCGGACACGACCCCCGTGCAGGTCCAGATCAACACGGCGGCGCCGGGATTGAATGCGGTGGAGGTGGAGCAGCAGGTTACCCTGCCGGTGGAACTGGCACTGGGAGGTCTGCCCGGGCTGCAGAACGTTCGTTCGATTTCGCGTTTTGGCCTTTCGCAGGTGGTGGCGACGTTCGACGACCGGATCCCGGTTTATCTGGCCCGGCAACTGGTGGCGGAGCGGTTGCAATCTGTCTCGCTTCCGGAAGGTTTGGGGCGGCCCGAGCTGGGTCCCATCTCGACCGGGCTGGGCGAGGTGCTCCACTACGTCGTGTATTCGGACGATCCCGGGCGCAGTTTGAGGGATCTTTGGGAATGGCAGGAGTGGGTGATCAAGCCCGAGCTGCGGAAGGTGCCGGGCGTGGCGGAGATCAACACGTGGGGTGGGTTGGCGAAACGGTTTGAAGTATGTGTGGAACCGGATCGTCTGGCGCGCTACGGGATGACGCTTCAGGAGGTGATGGATGCGCTCCGGTTGAACAACCGGAACGTCGGCGGTGGCCGTATCTTGCGGGGTGGGGAATCTCTTCTGGTGCACGGGATCGGTTTGGTCACCAACACGGCACAAATCGAGGACGTCGTGATCCGTTCACACGACGGTGTGCCGGTGCGGGTTGGAGATGTGGCCCGTGTAAGTGTGGGGCATGAGATCCGTCGCGGGGCGGTCACGGCCGGGGGGAAGGGTGAAGTGGTCCTGGGTTTGGGTTTCATGTTGATGGGTGAAAACAGCGCGGAGGTGACCCGGGCCCTGAAAGTGAAACTGGAAGAGGTTCGGCGGAGCCTGCCGCGGGACATGCACGTCGAAGTGCTGTACGACCGGACGGATCTGGTCCGGCGGGTGCTGGGGACGGTTGAACACAATCTTCTGGCCGGCGCGCTTCTGGTGGTGGCGGTTCTGTTTGCCTTTTTGGGGAATCTGCGGGCGGGTTTGATCGTGGCGTTGGCCGTTCCCCTTTCGATGTTGTTTGCCGGGCAGATGATGTTGCAGGCGGGCATTGCGGCGAGTTTGCTGAGTTTGGGGGCGATTGATTTCGGGCTGATTGTGGACAGCTCGGTGGTGATGGTGGAGAACTGTGTGCGGCGGGCGGGCATGGACCGGTCAGGGCGGTCGTGGTTGGAATTGGTGAGGGAAGCGGCGCTGGAGGTGCGCAAACCCACGATGTTTGGAGAGTTGATCATTCTGATTGTGTTTCTGCCCGTCCTTACTCTGGAAGGGGTGGAGGGGAAGCTGTTTCGGCCGATGGCCCTTACCATGATTTATGCGCTGTTGGGTTCTTTGGTGCTTTCCCTTACGGTAACGCCGGTCCTGGCCAGCCTGATGTTGGGCGGGCTGGCGGGCAGGCATGGCGACCCCTGGGTGGTGCGGGGGATCAGGCGGTTGTACGAGCCGTTGCTGGGGCTGGCGTTGCGGTACCGGAGAGCGGTGTTGGTTGCTGCGGTTGGGCTGGTGGGCGTGGGTACATGGTTGGCGACGCGGCTGGGAGGCGAGTTCCTGCCGCGGCTGAGCGAGGGCGCGCTGGCCATCAGCACGGTTCGCCTGGCCGGGATCTCCGTGGAGGAGGCGGTGCGATGGAACGGGCGGATCGAACGCGAGCTGCTGGCGCAGTTTCCGGATGAGATCGCGCGGGTGTGGTCCCGTCTGGGGACGGCCGAAGTCGCAACGGATCCGATGGGGATCGAGGTGACGGACATTTTTGTGACCCTGCACCCCCGGGAGCGCTGGCGGCGGGCCCGCACGCAGGCGGCGTTGACGGAGCAAATCCGGGAGGTGCTGGCCCGGCAGCCGGGGATGTCGGCGGTGTTCAGTCAGCCGATCGAGATGCGGATGAACGAGATGGTCTCGGGCGTGCGGGGTGACGTGGCGATCAAGATTTACGGGGACGATTTGAGCGAGCTGCTGCGATTGTCCGAAGAGGTTCAGGCGGTGTTGGCGCAGATTCCGGGTGCGGCGGATGTGACGGGGGAACAACTGACCGGCCAGCCGGTGTTGGAGGTGCGGCTGGACGGGGCGGCTCTGGGCCGGTACGGGCTGTCCCGGCAAGAGGTTTTGGACATGGTGGAGGCCGTGGCCGGTCTGCCTGTCGGGGAGGTGCGCGAGGGTCAACGGAGGTTCCCGCTGGTGGTCAGATTGTCGGACGCGCAGTGGGCGAGCGTGGAAAGCCTGGGTCGCACGTGGGTGCCGACCCGGGAAGGTGCCCTGGTTCCTTTGAGCCAGCTGGCGACGCTGGTGGAAGTGGAGGGGCCGGCGGCCATTCAGCGAGAGTGGGCGCGGCGTCGCGTGACGGTCCAGGTCAACGTGCGGGAGCGGGATGTGGCGGGATTCGTGGCGGAGGCGAAACAACGGGTCCGCGAGGCGGTGGTGTTTCCGCCCGGCTACACCCTCGAATGGGGAGGGCAATTCGAACAGATGGAACGGGCGCGGCGGCGGCTGATGTGGGTGGTGCCGTTGGCGTTGGGGCTGGTGCTGAGTCTGTTGTATTTAAGTCTGGGGTCGCTGCGCGAGGTGATGATCGTGGCCACGGGGATTCCCCTGGGTGCCGTGGGTGGCGTGGCAGCGCTGTGGTGGAGAGACATGCCGATGACGGTCAGTGCCGGGATCGGCTTTGTTGCGCTGAGCGGTGTGGCGGTTTTGAACGGACTGATACTGGTGACGTTCATTCGTCAGTTACGTGATTCGGGACGGGGCGTTGAAGAGGCCGTGCGGGAGGCGTGCAAGGTGCGGTTGCGTCCGGTGCTGATGACGGGCCTGGTGGCCGCGCTGGGGTTTGCTCCGATGGCGTTCAACACCGGGGTGGGCGCAGAGGTACAACGGCCGCTGGCCACGGTGGTGGCGGCGGGGGTGCTGACGAACATGGTGCTGACGTTGCTGGTTTTGCCGGCGCTCTACACGACCTGGGCCGAGCGGGGGCCTGAAAGGCGTCCTGCGGATTCCGGCGGGACCGATGAGGGTTCGATTGCCGCGCTGAAAAGCTCGTGAAGCCGTGTGATTCGTGTTGACGGCTGGATCATCGGTTTGACGACGGGAACAGACCCGGCTGGAGAAAAACGCGGAAGAATTCCCGCCGACAGGCCGAGAGGTCGGTGGCATCTTTGGGAATAACCAACAGGTCCGCCTCGTCTGACCGGCTGCAGGGTTCGAAGCGCAGGATGCCGTCGCGGAATGCGGCGCTGCGAAGTTCGGCGCGTTTCCAGCAGGCCGGATCGAACAACCAAACCAGAGGCGCGCCGTCGCTGAGTTGGTTGGCGCGGCCGAGGTCCGAGCGGATGAATCGTTTCATTTCGCGCGTCAGGGGATTATCGGGAAGGACATCGAAGTGAGCGGGTTCGAAGATCGAATCCCGGTCCCAGAAGGCGCCTCCGCCCCAATCCACGTAGCGGGTGCGTTTGCAAACGATGTAGGCCGACCAGGCGTCCTTGCCGTTGTAACCGCCGTTGCTGACGGTGAGGTTGAAGACGACGATCCTGTCGGCAATGTCGGGTGCGAGCAGGAGGGCGTTGGCGACGGTGGTCAGTGGTCCGCCGCAGATGAGCAGGAGGGGCTGGTGTGGTTGGGCCTTGCGAGCCTGCTCAATGATCAACCGGCTTCCCGGGCTGTCCTGCGGATGGGTATCCTCGATGCGGCCTGACGAGGGCCGTTGCAGGACACGATCTGCGCCGCGGGCGGGTTCCGGCAGGTTACGCAGCCCGGCCAGACGCGCCTGCTGGATGGCCTTTTGGGCGTCGTCCCGGCATTGGTCGAGGCTGTAGAGGTAGCCCTGTTGCCAGTTCCACATGTCTCGGGTCACAATCTGGCCCCGGAGGTTGATGAGCCCCAAACTGGCGCGGGCCCAGAGGTACTTGTTGTCGAACACGTCCGTCCACCAGTCGTTATCGTACAGGACGGGATTGTTGGAGGTGACGCCATCGATGACGACGGTGTGATTGCGGATGGTAAAGGAAGGTGCGCGGGCCGACGAGTAAAAACCTGTAAGTATTGCGAGCGCGACGATGGTGAGGAATCGGTTCATGGCTGTCCGGGTGGCGGGTAGTTGCGGGTGGCGTCGTCGAGCACGAGAACCCAGTCGAGGTGTTCTCCGGGGTCGGGCGGGGTGAAAGCTTGTTCACCTGCGGCGGGGAATTCGCCGGCGGATTGGGCGCGACCGTTGCGGGGGCTGAACCACCAGGCGCGGACGCGTTCGGCGTGAATGGCGTTCATGCGGACGCGGAAGGGCCGGCCCACGGGCACGTACACCATGGCGTAAGTGCCGGCGGTGTCGCGCGTGGCGACGAAGCGGTATCGACCGGCCCCGGGAACACTGGTGGGGATCCGATCGGGTATCAAAACCGAGTCGTCGGGGATGCGGGTCAGAAAGGGGCGGGAAAGGAGCAGTTGTTTGGCGTGGCGCATCTGCAGGGCGCCCGGTTGATGGAGTGCCTGGCGCCAGGGGAGTAACGGGTGATTGACCGGTGGGCGTTCGGGACTCCAGAACTGCCAGATCGAATGGTGTCCGTAGGTGTGGCCGAAGGCGCCGCTGAAAAGGTCCCAGTAGGCGGCGCGGCGGGCGTCCGCAGCGATGGAATGGCCCTGCCGAGCCGGATCGAAGTGGACGGGATGATCCTCGTAGATGGGTTCGCCGTCGAGGACCGGCTTGACGGGTGTGCGATCATAATCGGCCCGTGTCTGTTCGTATCTCCCGTTGAATTCCGTGCCATGGCCGTTCTGGCGCATGTTGAAGTCGAGCCAGGGCTCGGTATGGAACCATTGGGCCGAGCCGGCGCCGCCGACCGGATGAAACGTGATGAGGTGCGCACCGCCGTCGCCCCGGCGCAGGCCGCGGGCCATGGCACGAATGATTTCGCGGTGCGTGTCGGTTTCGACGGGTCGATCGCCGCCGAGAATCCAAATCACGCCGGCATTGCGATACCTGCGACCGAGCCACTCACCATAAATTTCAGCGTTTTGCGGGGTGAAGATCTCGGGACCGGTTCCCCATTTTTTGTTCCATTTATCGCCCCAGGTGGGGAGCAGCCCGATGTAAAGGCCGCGCTGGTTTGCGGCGCGGACGATGAAGTCGACGTGTTCCCAGTAGTCATTGTCCGGACCTTCACGGACGTCGGGTCGGGTGGGATCGTTTTCGACGAGGGGCCGGTGCCCGTAGGGGTTGGGGGTGTTGAGTCCGTCCACCTCGGCCAGTGCCACGGCCTGGATGACGGTGAATCCCTGGCGGGCCCGGGTGTCGAGATAATGCAGCGCCTCTTCGCGGGTGAGCCGGTGAAAGAGTTCCCATGCGGTGTCGCCGAGCCAGAAGAAGGGTTGACCGGTTTCTGTGACCAGGAAGCGACGGTTTTCGCTGACCTTGAGACGGGGCAGGTCGGCGGCTGTCCCGTCCATCCGGGACAGGAACAGGGTGAGGACGATCAGGGTGACGAGCGCTTTCATGGGTGGATGGACCGGGTTGTGGGACGTGGGGGCCGAACCGGGGTTGAGTGGTGATGAGGGGCCGCGAGTGATGGTGTGCGCGGCAACGACCCGGATGAGCGGGTGGTGCTCAAACAGGCTTGATGTCGGGCAAAGGATCGGCGCGGTGTCATCCCGAATAACAGACGCACGCGGGGCATGCTCGTATTCATGGAAGGTGCCACGGTTTCGGCGGCCGCGGGCCTGATTCGGTGTGGGTCGGGGAGAAAGAGTCGGCAGCGGCAGGCTGCGGGCGGCACGGCAGGGCCCGGGACCCGGGAGTTTTGGGTGGGTTGCCGCTGGGTGGCGACCCGGAGGGAGCCCGGACGCGGCTGAATGGAAAGGTGTGCCGGGCCGGGGCCTGCCTGCCCGGAGGCACCATCAACGCAGCGCGCGCAGCAGCTGGTCCACGCGGTTTTGCACAGCGGGATCCATTCGGATGAGGGGTGGCCAGGGGCGTTTGAACCCTTCGCCGGGGAGCTTGCGGGTGGCGTCGATGCCCAGCTTGGTGCCGACGCCGATTTCGTTGGTGGCGTGGTCGAGGACGTCAGCCGGGCCGCGGGTGAAGAGGCAGTCGCGCTGGGGATCGGTGTTGGCGCAGAGGCGGAAGAGGACCTCGCTGGTGTTGTGGACGTCCACATCGTCGTCCACGACGATGATGTATTTGGTGAACATCATCTGTCCCATGCCCCAGAGTCCGTGCATGATCTTGTAGGCCTGCATGGGATAGGTTTTGCGGATGCTCACGACGACCAGGTTGTGGAACACGCCCTCGGCCGGGAGCGCGAGGTCCACGATTTCGGGGAAGTTCATTTTGAAGACGGGCAGGAAGAGTTTCACCGAGGCACTGCCCATGTAGAAATCCTCCATGGGCGGGATCCCGACGATGGTGGCGGGGTACACGGCGTCCTTACGATGAGTGACGGCGGTGATGTGGAAGACCGGGTAGGGCTCGGGCAGGGAGTAATAGCCCGTGTGATCGCCGAAGGGGCCTTCTTGGCGGAGGGGTTCGCAGGGATCCACGTAGCCTTCGAGGACGAAGTCCGCGTCGGCGGGGACCTCGAGGTCCACGGTTTCGCAGGGGACAAGTTCGACCGATCGTTTGCGGAGGTAGCCGGCCAGGAGGAATTCGTCCAGACCGTCGGGCAGGGGGGCGGTGGCGGCGAAGGTGTAGGCGGGATCGCCGCCGAGGAAGACGGCCACGGGCATGCGTTCGCCTTTTTCGTAGTAACGGCGGCCGTGACGGGCGGCGACCTTCTGGAGCTGCCAGTGCATGCCGGTGGTCGTGGGGTCATAAACTTGCATGCGGTACATGCCGACGTTGCGTTCGCCGGTGTCGGGGTCGCGTGTGACGACGCAGGGCAGGGTGATGAAACGGCCGGCGTCGAGGGGCCAGCATTTGAGGATGGGGAGGTTCAGAATGGTGGGCAGCGGGGCGTGGCGCGCGGCGTCGGGGTCCTTGAGGATGTCCGGTGCCTGGGGCCAGGGTTCGGTTCGACGGGGCGGCGGATCGAATCGGTGGACGACCTCTTTGCAGGGGCCGTCCTTGACGGTTCGGGGTCGGGCATGGCGGAGCTCGAGGGCCTGGCCGAGCAGGCGGATGGCTTCGCGAAAGGAGAGGGGCGGTTTGGCCTTGAGCAGGGCTCCCAGCTCGGCGGCCACGGCGTCGACACTTTCGGCGCCGAGGGCCAGGGCCATGCGTCTCCAGGAACCGAATGCGTTGATGGCCAGGGGAAAGGGCGAGGGTTGCCCGTCGACGGTGGGTTGTTCGAAGAGCAGGGCCTTTCCGCCGCCGGGAGACTTCATTTGGCGGTCGGCCAGCTCGGTGATTTCGAGCTCAGTGGCGACGGGTTGTCGGACGCGGATCAGCTCGCCTTCCGCGTCGAGTTTCCGGACGAATTCGCCGAACGAGGCGTATGCCATGGGGGCAGGCTAGCAGAGAGGCACGCGGAGCCAAGAGCGGGGAAGGCCGGTGCAAACGGTGGAAGGGGTGGGCCGGGCGGCGACAGGGCGTGCCGGCCGGGGCGGCGCTGTGGGCGGGGTCATTTCCAGGCGTGGACGACGATGCGGTCGGTGCGGGCGAGGGTGTGAAAGGCGAAGCCGCGTCGCCATCGCAGCCATGCGGCGCGTGCCCAACGCCACCACCAGGGGCGCACGCCGGCGACGATTTCGACGCGCCGGAAGCCGACGGTGCGGCACATGGCCAGGACGGCCGCAGGGTTGGGACCGCACCAGTTGGTGGCGTCGCGCCCAACCTCGTCGCCCGGGTAGAAGGCGATCGCGGGCCGGCGCAGTTGGAGCAGGTCTACCATGGTTTCGAGGATCATGAGTTCGCGGGTGACGCTGGCGACTCGTTCGAGGGCCAGGAGGGGATGTTTCATGTGATAGAGCACGCCCAGAAAGAGGACGACATCGAAGACACCCACGGTTTCCGGGGAGAGATCGAGTACGTCGATGGTTTTGTCTTCCACCTTGCTGCCGAGGGCCTGGCGTGCGAGGTCGAACCCGCGTTTGCTGCCCCAGTCGTGGGAGCCGTTCCAACAGTAGGAATCAGTGGCCAGGACGCGCGCGGCACCGCGTCGTTCGGCTTCGAACGAGAAGAAACCGTCCCAGGCGCCGACGTCGAGGACGGTTTTGCCTGCCAGGGATTCGGGCAGTTTGAGCCGTGCAAGTTTGCGCGGGCTGTTGTCCTGGCCGGGCGTGACGATGCCGTGACCCAGATCAATCGTGTGATGCCACCGGATCTCCGCCACCCGGGCCCGAAGTTCCTCCGGACTCATGGGACGGGGATGGTAGGAACGAACCCTGGCGGGTCAAGGCACAGGGTCGGGATGGGACCGACCCGGGCGCGGCCGGTTCAGGGTGTGACCGGCCTCAGGCGGAAGAATCGTGCCGGTTCGACAGGGTTGACGGACAACGTTCCGGATTCCGTGCCGGAGGTTTCGACGGGTGACCAGGGCCCCGAGGGTGTGGGTGCGGATTCGAGTGTCCACGCGGCGGAAGGTGTCCAGCGGAGTTGCAGGATGCCATCCTGCCGTTCCCAGAGGAGAACGGGCTGCCGGGGTATGGGGAGTTGGAGGGCGGCGATCCCGCCGAACCAGTTGGCGGCGCCGAGCTCGGTGACGAGGAAGAGGCGGTTCTCCCAAAGGGTGAGGGCCTCGGCTTTGGCGCCCGTGGAGGCGTCGAAGGTGGCGACGATTTCGGATGTGTCATTGGCGATTCGGCCGATGAGGCCGTAACCGGTGGGACCGCCCTCGGCGCAGAGATAGTAGAGGTGATCCCGGTGGCGGACGGTCGCTTTGGGTTTGGCCCCGTTGATGGGGCCGTCGCAAACCAGGATCCAGCGGCCGGTCCCGGTTTGCGGATCGTAGCAGCCGATGCCGCCGTAACCCTTGCCGGAGTTGAGGGTGAGGTCTCCGCCTTCCTCGGCGGCATAGTAAAGTTTGTCGCCAACGGGCAGCAGGGCACGGATCTTGGCGCCGTGATTTGCGGCATTCAGAACCAGTTGACGTTCGATCCGGCCCTGCTGAAGGTCGATCGTCCCGATGGCACCTGCGCCCTTGCCGGACATCTGGGAGAGATCACCGCCCTCGCGTGCGGCGTACCAGATCCGGCCCTGGAAGGCGACCGGCGGCGCCTCGAATTTGAACCCGGTTTCCTGATCGAACGAAGCCACCACGGTGAGGCCCGTGTCCGGATCGAATTTCATGAGGGCCCCGAGACCGGCTGCGCCACCCTTGTCGGTCAGGAAATACCAACCTTGTCCGTCCAAGGACATGGGCGGGGTTTTGGGTTTCGTCTCGGACGTGAAGTCGGCAAGGACAGTGACGGTGTGGGCCGCCGGGTCGAATGCGCCGATGTATCCGTACCCGGCAGAGCCACCTTTTTCGCATACAAACCACAGCCTGTTTTCTATGGGGACGAGACCTCCCTTGACCTTGGTTTCAGTGGAGAACTCGTACACCGGCACCCAGGAACCGGTGGAGGGATCGAGGCGACCGATGTAACCCGCGTTGGCGCTGCCGCCCTTGTCGGCCACGCCATAGAGCTGGCCGCCCCAGTGGGCAAACGGTCCCTTGATTTTGGTCTCCTCGCTGAAACTGTGGAGCAGCGTCAGTTGTGCCTCTGCGTTTGCCTGCATGGCTGCCGGCAGGGACGCTGCGATGAGGATGGCGGACGCCAGAATGATGGTATTGCGAGGATGCAAGTTGTGGTGATGCTTGTTATGCATCATGGCTGTGCGTCGGTGGTTTCAGGTTTCGAGACTGTGTGTGCGCCGGAAAGTGGCATCGGACATCCGTGCGGAGCCCGGTGGTGGCGCATGGCCGTTGTGGCTGCGCGCGGAGACCGGGCGGGGCGGGCCGCATTTGCGGATGGGTGTTCCACCCGGTGGCCCAGGAAAGTCCGAATACACAGACCCGGGAGAGGGGCTCGGTACATGACAACCTTACCGCGCGAGCTCCACCGTTTCGGGTTGACGCGCTTGGATGGCGGCGGTGGCCGGCGGATGTGCCCGGGTCTTGAGCTGGGCATTGCGGCGCCGCAGGAGGAGCGGTTTGACCCAGACGTACAAGCCCGACAGCGTGAGAAACAGGAGACCGGCCCCGGCTGCCGTCATGATGGCCTTGCCCCATGGACCGGCGATCTTTCCGGTGTGCAGATCCAGGAGGATCTTGCCCCAATCTGTTTTGCGGACGGGTGCGCCCGAAGCGTCCATGCCGAGGAATTTCTCGTAGGGACCCCGGGCCAGGAGCCGGCCGGTGGCGGCGTGAATCTGGAGTTCCTTCCCGCCGGGTTGTTTGATTTTCCAGACCCAGTGGCCCTGTTCGAGCTTGAGTTCGAGTTTTTCGAGGGGGACGTCGCCCCAGTGAGCGCGGGCGCGGGCCAATGCTGCGGAGGGTGGCACGGGCCAGGTGTCCAGGGTGGAGGCGGTGGTGAGGGCGAGCGAAGGCCCCTCGACAGGGGGGTGCTGCGGGTCGGTCGGGGGCGTGGGGAGCGGATGTTCGGTGTCGGGCATCAAACCCAGGGCGCCCAGGACAGGTTTTTTGTAGTTGAGGATCATGCCGGTGACCGCGAACACGACCATGAAGAGCGCGGCGACCACACCGATCCAGCGATGCCAGTTGCGCATGCGGATCAGCCAGCGGTTTTTGGGTTGGACCGTTGTTTGCATGTTTTTGTGAGTGCGGTGGGAATCAGTCGAGGTCGCCCTTTGATTCCTTGTCCTGTTCCTTGGAGGAGAGGGTGATGACGCGGCCGTCGCCCATGACTTTGTTGAAGTAACGGGCGTGCCATTTGACCGGTCCGAGTTCGCCCTTGGCGACCTTTTCCATGACCTTCAGGGGATCGTCGGAATCCCACGGTTTGAAGAGGTCGCGTGCGATGTCCAGTGTGGTGGCGTGGGTGAACCGGTTTTTGTGCAGGTCTTCGGGATTTCGGCCGAGATCCACGCCCTCGACCTGGTAACTGGATCCCCGGCGGTCGAACACCGGGGTTCGATCGGCGGCATCGCCGCGATCCGACGGGCAGCGGAAAACGCGTGCGGCGAGGTAACGGCCGCCGGAGAGCTCTGCAGTGGCGTGAGACGCGCCGAGGTAGGGTGCCAGGAGCGTGTGGATGCCGTTGGTGAGGGTTTGCAAGCGCTTGCCTTTGGCCAGGTCGTCGGGCTTGAGGGCGGTTTTCTTGACCTCGTATTTCCAGGGGAGCCAGTCGTTGTTGTCCTGGGCGTACATGGCGACGGCGAGGTGGATCTGGTGCAGGTTGGAGACGCAGGCGATGCGGCGTGCGCGTTCCTGTGCGGATGCCAGCACGGGCAGGAGCAGGCCTGCGAGGATGGCGATGACAGCGATGACAACCAGCAGCTCGATGAGCGTGAATGCAGCGGGGCGGGCCCGCCGGCAGGCATGATGCGCGATCTGTGTTCTCATGGCGGTTCCCAGCATGCCCATTGTGGGGCGGGTGCCGCTAACGGCGGGTTGCGAAAGTGTGTCGGTGGCTTGCAAAAGATTGTCGGCTGGTTGCGAAAACTGTCGTTGGCTTGCAGTCGTGCGGGCGGGACGGGCCCCCGGGTGCCCGTTGAGAGGGTTGTAATCAATGGGGGCGTATGTCGGGGTGAAACCTTCGGTGCGTGGAGGACGTCCAGGGGGATGGGCATTTGAACGGTATGGAGGCGGAGAGGGCACGAATGGGCGCGGTTCAAGGTTCATGGAGCGGCAGGTTGCCTGGCGGCCTGGGGACGTGCGGGCGCAGGGTGAAGCGGGCCGAATGCTGGGTGGCCTGGGGCGGGGTGGGGCATGCGTGGGTGACGGTCTGCCCGGAACCGTGCGGGGGTCTGGCGGCCGGGCGGGGGCGGCGTGTGGAGGAGGTGGCGGAGCGTTTTTACCTGGTGGTCCTGTCGCGGCCGCCCGAGCCGGAGGAGGAGGCGGTGGTGGAGCGGTTGTTTGCGGAGAGCCGGTCGCGCCGGGAGGCGGCGGAGGATTTTCTCTGGGCACTGATCAACAGTGCGGAGTTCGTGCATCGTCATTGAACCCTGGTCGGAACGGAGGCTGAGGCATGAATCCATGGGCGAGTGAACCGGATCGGTGGGCACGGCAGGAGGCGTCGCGGCTGTTGGATCGGCTGGGTTTGCCGATGTCGCGGCGGGAGATGTTGCGATGCTGTTTGTATGGTGCGGGCGGGCTGTTTTTGTTGAACGGGTGGGGGTTGCGGGCGACTGCGCCGCGGCGGCTGCCCCGGGCGCGATCGGTGATCCAGATCTGGTTGTGGGGCGGGCCTTGTCACATTGACCTGTTCGATCCGAAACCGGAGGCCGGCCGGGATTTCTGTGGTCCGTTGAATGCGGCGCTGGAAACGAACGTCCCGGGCATCCGGATCGGTCAGTTGTTGCCGCGGCTGGCGCGGCAGGCTGACAAGTATGCGTTGATCCGGAGTCTGACCCACGGCAGCAACGCTCATGAGACGGCCTCCTACATTGTGCAGACGGGGCACAACCCGGGCGGACGCGACGTGTTTCCGAGCGCGGGGGCGGTGGTGGCGAATTTCAAGGGCGGCTCGGGCGGGTCGCGTGGTCTGATTCCTCCGTACATCGTGCTGACCGAGCCGCAGGGACGGTTTTCGGAGTCGGGTTTTCTGGGATACTCTGCCAAGCCGTTCGTGACGGGGGGCGATCCGGCACGGCCGCGGTTCGAGGTGGAAGGGATCGTGGCTTCGGGCATTTCGGAGGCCCGGCAGTTGCGCCGGCGCGAATTGTTGGGACAGCTCAACACACTGGGGCGCGCTTTGCCGGGTGAGGCCACGCTCCAGACGTTTTACGCTTCGGAGGAACAGGCGTACGAACTGATCCTGGGCGAGGCGGGTCGCTTGTTCGATTTGGATCGGGAACCCGACGAGGTGCGGGATCGGTACGGTCGAACCACGTTCGGCCAGAGTTGTCTGATGGCGCGCCGGCTGGTGGAGAAGGGCGTGCCGTACGTGACGATCAACCATAAGGGTTGGGACACGCACAAGCAGCATTTCCAGGCGATGAACCGCAAGTTGCCGGAGTTGGACCAGGGATTGTCGGCGCTGTTGGAGGATTTGGCGGTTCGTGGCCTGTTGGCCGAGACGATTGTGTGGGTGTCGGGCGAGTTTGGCCGGACGCCGCGTGTGCAGTGGGATCCGCCCTGGAACGGAGGGCGCAACCATTTCGGCCGGGCCTTTTCGGCGCTGGTGGCCGGAGGCGGGTTCAAGGGCGGGCAGGTGCTCGGCGCGACCAACGCGACCGGCGAGGAGGTGGTGGAGCGGCCGGTGCATCCGGCCGAGGTGCTGGCCAGCATCTACACGTTGCTGGGGATCGATCCGGGCGCGACCCTGCCGCATCCGGAGGGCCAACCGGTGCGTGTACTGCCCGAGGCGGTTGGTCACGGCGGTTCCATCCGCTTGTTGCACGAGATCATGGAGACCGTATGACGGCGCAACCGGGAGAGGGAAGGGTCCGGCGCCGCCCAGGTGCGGGCTCGGGACCTGGTGGTGTTCTGCAGTATGAGCGGCGCCGGCGGGTGGGGACGGTGTTGGTGCTGCTGGCGGGGGGTCGGCTGGTTGGTGGCGCAACCGGGGCCCCGCATCGGTTACGTGTATCCCGCGGGTGGACAGGTTGGCACGACTTTCGAGGTCACGGTTGGCGGCCGGAACCTGGCGCGGGTGGACCGGGTCTGGTTCAGCGGTGAGGGGGTTGAGGGTGAGGTGGTGGAGTATCACCGGCCCATGGCGCCGGGCCGGTTCAATCAGTTGCGGGAGGAGCTGCGGCAGTTGATCGAAAAGCGCCGGGTATGGTTGAGCGGGCGTCGGTCCGGCCATCCGCAGCCGGGCGACGCTCCTTCTTGGGCGGAGGCAGACGCGAGACGCTGGGATCAGATCGTGGCCGAACTGCTGAGGAATCCGCCCAACCGCAATGCCACGCCGGCCGTGGCCGAGACGGTGCGGCTGCGGGTGCGGATTCTGGAAACTGCCGTGCCCGGCGAGATGGAGATGCGGCTGGCGGATCCTTCCGGCGTGTCCCATCCGCTGCGATTCTGCGTGGACCGCCTGCCGGAGAGGTCCGAGCCGCCTGCGCAGATGCCGAACCCGGAGTTCGAGCGGTTCCTTGCCCGGCTGGGCCGGCGCCCCGGGACGGTCCAGACTTCCGGCGTGCCGGTGCGGGTGGAATTGCCCGTGATCCTGAACGGTCAGATTCTGCCGGGCACGACGGATCGTTACACGTTTCAGGCCCGGCGTGGCCAGCGTGTGGTGGCCGCGCTGCAGGCGCGGGCGTTGATTCCCTATCTGGCGGACGCCGTGCCGGGATGGTTTCAGGCGACGCTGACGCTGCTGGATCCGGAGGGCCGGGCGATAGCCTATTGCGACGATTTCCGGTTCGATCCCGATCCGGTGTTGATGTGTGAGATTCCGGCCGACGGATTCTACACGTTGGAGGTTCGGGACGCGTTGTTCCGGGGCCGGGAGGATTTTGTTTACCGGCTCACGCCGGGGGAGGTTCCGCGGGTTACGGAGGTTTTCCCGTTGGGCGGCCGTTTGGGCATGCCGCTGGAGCTGGAGTTGAGCGGATGGAACCTGCCGGTGCGGCGCGTCACGATTCCGACCCGGGATCTCGAGCCGGGGTTGCAACGCGTGCCGTTGCGGTCCGAGGGCTTCGAGCTGGGTCATGCGTGGGTGCAACTGGATACGCTGCCGGAGAGCTGGGAAACCGAACCCAAGGACCATTCCGCGGAGGCGCCCCTGCTCCAGTTGCCCTGCATTGTTAACGGTCGGGTCGGGGCTCCGGGCGACGTGGACCTCCACCGTTTCAGAGGGCGTGCGGGTCAGACGGTGGTGTTGGAGGTCTGGGCACGGCGGCTGGGTTCGCCCCTGGATGCGCGGCTGGAATGCGGGCGCGGAGCGGACGAGATCCTGGCTGCTGCGGATGATGTGCCCGATCCCGCCTGCGGTTGGGTGACACATCAGGCGGATCCCTACCTGCGGCTGACGTTGCCCGAGGACGGGGAGTACTGGGTTCGGCTCACCGAGGTCCAGGGCAAGGGAGGGCCGGCCCATGCCTACCGGCTGCGGATTGACGAGGCGCGGCCGGATTTTGCGTTGCGATGGACGCCGTCGAGTTTGACCGTCCGGCCCGGCGGTGTGGTGACGGGCGCGGTGCACGTGATCCGGCGGGATGGGTTTGAGGGTGCGATCGAGCTCGTGCTTCGCGATGGTCCGCCCGGGGCGGTGCTGGTGCCTTCGCGCGTGCCGGCGGGAACCAACCGTATGGAGGTGCGACTGCGTGTGCCGGCCGGGACACGGCGCGGGTTTTGGCCGTTGAAGTTGGAGGGAAGGGCCAACGTGGCCGGGGAAAGCGTGGTCCGCACGGTGGAACCGGCCGAGGAATGGATGCAGGCGTTCTTTTACCGGCATCTGCTTCCGGCGGCCGACCTCTGGTTGACGGTGACCGGGCGGCCGACCCGTACGGCCGAACGGCGCCGCGCGACCTTCGCAGGAGGAAGGGGGCGTGCGGCTGATCCCCGCGCGAGAGTGGAGCAAGCGGACGATCGCCCGCGCGTGCGTTGAGGCGGGAGCTGACAAAGGGACGAACGGCGCCGGCCCGTGCCAACGGTCAGGTTCCACCTCCTGGTACACGGGGAAGAGCCGGGCGATTCACCCGCGGGCCCGGTTGAATGGTGACCGGCCTTACTGGGCGGTCCAGCCGCCGTCTATGCAGATGTCGGTGCCGGTGATCCAGCCGGCTGCTTCGGAACAGAGGTAGAGGGCGAGGGCGGCGATTTCTTCTTCTTTACCCCAACGGCCCAGGGGGATCTTGGATGTGAACTCGCGCTGGAGGTCGGGGTTTTCGAGGAGCGGCCGGTTCATTTCGGTGGCCACGGGTCCGGGACTGATGCCGTTGACGGTGATGCCCTCGGGCGCCAGTTCCAGGGCCAGGGCACGAGTGAAGCCCAACAAGCCGGTCTTGCTGGCGGCGTAGGCGGTGCGTCCCGGCAGCGCGACGTGGCTCATGATGGAGGTGAGATTGAGAATCCGGCCGTATCCCTGAGCGCGCATGAGCGGGATCAACGCCCGGCAAACGAGGAAGACTCCTGTGAGATTGGTTTCCAGCACCCGGTGCCATTCCTCGAGGGTGAACTCGGTGATGGGCTTGCGGAGGTTGATACCTGCGGAATTGACGACGATGTGGACGGCTCCGAACGTCGCCCGGATTTGTCCGGCGGCCGAGGTCACCTGGGCTTCGGACGAAACGTCGCAGCAGAGGGCGAGGCTCTTGCGACCGCGCTGGCGGATCTCGGCGGCCACGGCCTCGAGTCGCTGGCGGTCGCGTGCCAACAGGGCCACGTCAGCCCCTGCATCAGCCAGGGCCAGTGCAATGGCCCGGCCCAGTCCGCGGCTGGCCCCGGTCACGACCGCCACCCGGTTTTGCAGGCGAACCTCGTTCATGGGGTGGTATTCTGAGGTGCTTGTCATCCCGGGGCCAGACTCCAGTGCTCAGGGACGTGAACCCGGTTGGTTGGCGGGTCGTTTTCGTACCGCGGCGGTTGGGCGACATTGGATGGGTAGCTCCTTGGTTTCTGGGTGAGGCCGGGCCGGTGGCGAGGGGTAGGGCAGGTGGGCCCGGCCGGCCCTGGCAGGACGGGGCGGCCCGGAGGCCGTGCGATGGCGGCGAAGGGCTGGCGAGTCAAAGTTTGCGGGCCGGCGTGAAAGCCGTGCATGCCGATGGCCTCCCGGGACGTTTTGGGCGGAGGCGGGACGAAGAGGCGTGGCTGGCGGGTGCGAACGGGCCGGACCTCAGTCTTCGAAACAGGGTCGGCCGGGCTGACAGCTGTTCTTGTGGACGGGTTGTTGGTCGGGGCCGACGACGGTTTGGGTGAGGTTGCACCAGAAATGGCAGGGTGCGGTCTGGTCGGGTTCCGGTTCCGTAAAGGCCTCGTCCGGGGAGGCGTCGATGTACAGTTTTTTGGTTCGAAGATGTTGGCAGAGACGGTTCATGGCGCGATCAGGCTTGGAGTTGGCGCAAGGTGCGGCGGATGAGGGCGCGGGCCATGGGGATTTTGTAGGCGTTGTGGGTTTGCGGTTCGGCGCCGGCCAGCAGGAGGTCGGCGGCGTGGTCGAGCACGTCATCGTCCGGAGCCTTGCCTTCGAGGAACTGGTTGGCTGCGGCCACCTGGTGGGGGACGGGGGAGATGCAGCCGAGCGCGACGCGGACGTTGCGGAGGCGGCCGTTCTCCAGGTTTGCTGCTGCGGCGCAGCTGACCAGGGCCCAGTCGAAGGCGTGTTTTTCGCTGATCTGGAGGTACGCGCTGCGGCGGCGCTGGGTGGGGATTTCGACGCGCAAGATCAGGTCGCCGGGCCGGAGGGAGTGATGGGCAGTGGGGTTGTCCCAGGCCAGTTCGTAGAGTTCGGCCATGGACATGCGGCGTTCCTGGCCGTCGCGAAGGACGATGGCGGTGGCGTCGAGGGCGGTGAGGGCGATAGCGAGGTTGGAAACGACGGGGCTGATGCAGACGTTGCCCGTGAAGAGGGCGTGGTACCGGTTGTCGCCCTCGATGGCGTAGCAGATACGCCCGCGCTTTTTGAGGCACTGGATGTCGCGGTGGCGATAGTACCAGCAGCGGGAGTGCTGGGCGAGGTTGCCGCCGAGGGTGGCGACGTTGCGGATCTGCTGGGAGCCGACTTCGGCAGCGGCCTGGTGGAGTCCGGGGAAGACCTTCCTGATTTCGGGATGGTCTTCGATTTGTGCGATGGTGACCAGGGCACCGATGCGCCAGTGGTCGGCGCCGGGCTCGATTCGGTTCAGGTCGGGGAGGGCCTTGATGTTGACCAGGCGGGTGGCTTCGGTGATGTCGTCCTTGAGCCGGCCGAGCAGGTCGTTGCCGCCGGCCAGGTACTGACCCTTGGGCCCGAGGAGTTCCCGGGCGCTTTCGGTGGACAGGGCGGTGACGAATTCGAACGGTTTCATGCGATTCAGGCTTTGGCGGTGGGGACCTTGCCGAGGGCGGCCAGGACCTTGCGGGGCGTAATGGGCAGGCTGTTGACCCGCACGCCCAGGGCGTTGGCGACGGCGTTGGCGATGGCGGCTGCGGTGGGGATGTGCACCGGTTCGCCGAGGCCGATGACGCCGCGCTCGGGCATGTTGATCAGGACGATGTCGATCTCCGGCACGTCTGCGATGCCGGGGAGTTTGTAGGTTTCGAAATTGGGGTTGAGCACCACGCCGGACTGCCAGTCCATGACGCGTTCCTCGTAGAGCGCCAGGCCGATGCCCATGATGACGCCCCCGTTGACCTGGCTTTCGGCGGTCAACGGATCCACGATGAGACCGCAGTCCTGCACGACCACGATTTTCCTGACGGTGACCAGCCCGGTTTCGGTGTCCACGGCGACCTCGGCGAATTGCACGCCTCCCACGCCGCTGGAGGAGAGGCCTTCGCGCCAGCGGCCCTGGACCACCAAGGGTGTTACGCCGAGTTTCTTGCAGGCCGCCCGCCAGTTCTCGCCACGAACGTCCGGCAGGCCGGTCTGTTTCTGGAGTTCCTCGAGTGCGCGCGTGCAGACGTCGTACACGGTGGGCGCCACCGAAGCCGCAGTGACACTGCCGCCGCTGCCGGGACCGGGCGGGTAACGGGTGTCGCCGATCTTCACGGTGACCTGGTCGGGCGCGAGCCCCAGCACTTCCGCCGCGGTGACGGCTGCCACGGTGCGCGTGCCGGTGCCGATGTCCTGCACGCCGAGCCGGACTTCCACCGTGCCGTCCGGATTGATCTGGATTTCGCCCTGGGTCCGGGAACTGCCGCCGCCGCCCCAGGTGGCGCTGGCCACTCCCACGCCCACTTTGATCGGCCCGGGTGAACTGCCGGGTTTGCGGTACTTCTCCTTCCAACCGAAACGTTCGGCACCGATCCGGTACTCCCGCTGGCGAATCTCGCTGGGATCGTTCTTGATGCGGAGCTCCAAGGGATCCATGCCCAGCTTCACCGCCAGGTCGTCCATGGCGGACTCCATTCCGAACGAGGCGACGGGATGACCCGGGGCACGGAAGGCACGGGAGGAACCGGCGTTGACGGCGACGGTGGTTTGTTTGATGCGCCGGTTGGGCACCCGGTAGATGTAGGGCATGGGCAGGTCCGCCCCGCCACCACCGCCTTCGGTGGCCTGGCCGGCGCCGACGCCGGCCGTGCCATAGTTCTCGTAGTCGAAGACGTGGAGGGTGCCATCTGCCTTGGCGCCAAGCCTGATGCGTTGGAAGCTGGACGGGCGGTTGCCCACGGCGAGCGCTTCTTCGAACCGCGAAAGCATCAGTCGCACGGGTGCCCCGGCTTCCCTGGCCAGACGCGCCGCCAGGACGCCTTCGACGCCGGGCCCGAATTTCGATCCGAACCCGCCGCCCATGTACTCGGTGACGACCCGGACCTTGCTTTGGTCGAGTCGGAGGGCGCCGGCCAGGCCGTCACGCACACTGAAGATACCCTGGGTGGAGATCCATGCCGTGACACCTTCGTCGTCCCATCGAACGGTGCCGCCGTGGGTCTCCATGGGGTGGTGGAGCTGGACGGAGGTTGTGTAGAAACCTTCGATGACCGCGGCGCACTCTTTGAGGGCCTCGTCCACGTTGCCTTCCTCGCGTACGCGTGGAGGGGGCATGTTGGGGGCTTGTTCCCACACGCGCGGGGCATCCGGTTTGCGCGCGTCTTCTTCGCGCACCACGAACGGCAGGGGTTCCGCCTCCACCTCGATGGCGCGCAGGGCGTCTTCGCAGGCTTGACGGCTGACGCCGGCAACGGCGGCCAGTTCCTCGCCGTAGTAACGGACGACGCGGGGGCCCTCCTGGACGGCCACTGCGGCCTTGATGCCGGGCATCTGCCGGGCCTTTTCGAGGTTGATGCGTTGGATCCGGGCGGCGGGCCAGGGCGACCGCAGGATCATGCCGATCAGCAGGCCGGGCGCCTGGATGTCGGACGAGTAACGGGCCTGGCCGGTGACTTTGGCCGGGCCGTCCACCCGCGGGACACGGGTGCCGAGAACCTTGGGTTGGGCGGGCCACTCAGACATGGTGGATCACCTCCGTACGGGTGGTGGAGACAGGGGGCAGACCGGCGGCGACGAGCGCCGCCTCCAGGATGCGCGGATGAGTGCCGCAGCGGCAGAGGTTGCCGGCACAGGCATGGCGCACGTCTTCCACGGTGGGCCGCGGGTTTTTCCGCAGCAGTGCCGAGACACTCATGACGAACCCGGGGGTACAATAGCCGCACTGCAGGGCGTCACGTTCCACGAAGGCGCGCTGCACAGGCGTCAGGCGGCCGTCGGGGGTGAGGCCTTCAATGGTGGTGATGTCGTGGCCCTGGGCGTCAATGGCGAGTTTTTGGCAGGCGTAGATCGCCGTGCCGTCGAGCCACACGGTGCACGCGCCGCAGGAGGCGCGGTCGCAACCTTCCTTGGGCCCGGTGAGGCCCAGGTGGTTGCGCAGGGCGTCGAGCAGGGTCACACGGGGTTCGAGCTCGAGCTTGTGGGTTTTTCCGTTGACCTTGAGGGTGACGGGCACCGGGCCGGGGCCCAGGATTTTTTCGGCGTTGATCTTCTGAAGTTCCTGGGCGACCGATTCGGCCTGGGAAGCCGCGGCGGCAAGGGCGGTGGTGCCCAGACCTTTGAAGAAATCGCGGCGGGAAAGCCGACCGGTGGACGGTGTTTCGGATCCTTTCATGGTTGGGACGGTTGCTTCGTTATCCGCTCTCCCCGTTAGTCCTGCCGATGGGGGTTGTCAAGCGGGCAAATTCGAAAAGGCCGGCGCATCGCCGGGCCCGGGGCGGCTTGTGCAAAATCCCCCGCGGTGCCACGGGGCGGCCCTGCGCAGGGTCAGAGTTTCAGCAGTTCCTGGCAGGCCTTGCGGAGCCGCGCCAGATGGGATCGGGAGCGCGCCTCGATGTAGCAGCGGACCATGGGCTCGGTGCCACTGGCGCGGAAGGCGACCCATTCCTGGTCGGGCAGAAGGAATTTGTAGCCGTCCGTGGTGACGAATTGTTCGACCCGGAAGGGGCCGATCCGGTCCAGACCTGCTGCCAGGCGCCGGAGAATGGCCTCTTTTTGTTCGGGTACGATGCGGATGTTGAGTCGCTCGGTGTGGAACGGCCCCGTCTTTTTTTCGAGGTCGGCCAGGATGCGGCCCAGGGAGCGGTTTTCGGTGGCGACCAGCTCGGCCATGAGGAGGCAGGCGAGGATGCCGTCCTTTTCCGGGACGTGGCCGCGGATGCTGAGTCCGCCGGATTCTTCCCCGCCGACGACCACCGGTTCGCTTTCCATGAGGGCGCCGATGTATTTGAAGCCGACGGGCGTTTCATGGACCTTCACGCCGAAGAGGGCGGCCACGGCGTCCACCTGATGGCTGGTGGGGACGGTACGCACCACGCTGCCTTTCCAACCGCGGTTTTGGACGAGGTGGTAGAGGGTGAGGACCAGGACCTGGTTGGGGGTGAGCCACCGGCCGTCCGCATCCACCACGCCAAACCGGTCGGCGTCGCCGTCGGTGCCCAGACCGAGTCTGGCCTTGCCGGCGCGGACCAGTTTGCTGACCTCGGCCATGCCGGCTGCGTCGGGTTCGGGATGATGCCCGCCAAAGAGCGGATCGGGCTTTTCATTGAGCACGGTCACCCGGGCTCCGGCCTCTCGCAGGAGCCGGTCCAGGTATCCGCGCCCGGTGCCATGGCAGACGTTGACAGCCACCTTCAGCCGGCGCCGGCCGATGACCTCCATGTCCACCAGCCGGCGGATCTGGCGAAAGTAGGCCGGCTGGGGGTCGAAGGTGGGGCATCGGTAGGTGCCGACGACCGATCCGCGGAACGACCAGCCTTCGGCCTGGCGTCGGGCGATGGCTTGTTCGATCCGGCTGGTAACCTCGGGTGGTGCGGGCGCGCCGTTGAAGGGTGAAAACTTCAGGCCCTGGTACTCGGCCGGGTTGTGGCTGGCGGTGAAGTTGATCCCGCCCAGGGCGTGGCGTATCCGGATGTTGTGGGCGACGACGGGTGTGGGTGTGTCGCGGTTGCAGAGAAGGGGTTCGAGCCCGGCATCGGCCAGCACCTCAGCCGCGGCGAGGGCGAACTCGCGTCCGAGGAAGCGGGTGTCGTGGGCGAGGATCACGACCGGCCGGCGGTCCTTCAGTGGAGAATCGTCCCGCTGGCGCTCGGCCAGCAGATAGTCCGCGATGCCGCGGGTGGCCAGGCGCACGTTGTCGAAGGTGAAATCCTGCGCGATGATGCCGCGCCAGCCGCTGGTGCCGAATTTGATCGTGGTGGCCATGGATGGAGTTTGCAGCGAATGGATCCGTGGAAAACCGGGCCGCAAGACGGGCTCAGGTCTGCCAATCGAATCCGCGCTTTTTCACTTCATAGAGAAGGCCGATGCCCAGCAGGACCAGGAAAGGGAGAATGCCCCCGAACACCAGGGCGCGCGTGGCCGGTTCGGCCAGCATCTCGCGGTAAACCACGGCCCATGGGTAGAGGAAGACGACTTCGATGTCGAACAGCAGGAACAGCACCGCCACGAGGTAAAAGCGGATACTGAGCCGGCCGGGACCCTCCGGGGCGGGGATCATGCCGCACTCGTAGGGAGTGTCCTTGATGCGGGTGCGCCGTGCGCGTTTGCCGAGCAGAAAGGAAAGCAGGATCATGCCTCCGACGGCCGTGATGGCCAGCACGAGCAGCACCAGAACGCCCCAATATTGTTGCAGTTGCGACGCCGTTTGCATTGACGGGAAAACTACCGGCAGGCCGGTGAGTGTGGCAAGTCCGGCACCCGGGTTCCTTTCATGCGGCCGCGCGGCTTGCCGGTGGGGTGCCGGAAACGAGGGGACACGGACCGGACGGTCGTGGTTGCGAGCCGGCGAGAGGCGGCGGCGCGGAACGGGGACTCGGAACGGGTCGGGTGGCGCAACGGGACGGATGTCCGGCGGGGGTGCCCGGTTGTCCGGGGATTGCGTGGTTTGGGAGCGGCTGGGGGCGGTTGTTGACCAAGCCGGTCGGACAGCTCAGAGTTTTAGTCATGTTGAACATGGTCCTTCGGTTCTCTCATGTCGTGAGGGGCGCGCGGCGCGCAGGGTTGGGTCGCGTCGGTTGGCTGGGGTTGGGCTGCCTGCTGGTGATGGGGGAGATGGAGGGTGCGCGATTGGGTGCGCGAGATTTTCGGGTGAACCAGTTGCCGAACGGTCAGGTGTTCCGGTGTGCGAATTGTCATGTGAATCCCGCCGGCGGCGGGCCGCGGACACCGTTTGGCAACCGGGTGTTTCAGATCATCGGGGGATCACCGGCGCCGATACCGTTCTGGAGTGCGTCGTTGGCGGCGGAGGATTCGGACGGGGACGGTTATTGCAACGGCGAGGAGTTGGGAGATCCCGACGGGGACGGCCAGCCGGTGCCGGGTTGGACGGTGAGCAATCCCGGTGTGGCGACCAGCCGGCAGCCCAATGCGGTGCCGATATTCGAGGGTGAGCCGGTCACGCTGGCGGTTCAGGGGCTCCCCTACGAATACCAGGCTGTGGCGAAGGATTCGAATGCGTGTCAGAGGCTGACCTTTGCCAAGGTCGAAGGGCCGGATTGGTTGACCGTCTCGGGCGGTGGCAGGGTGGCGGGCGTGCCTCCGGAGGGAGCGGCAGGACCCGTGACGGTGACGGTGGAGGTGAGGGACAGCGGGACGCCCGCGCAGACGGCGCGTTTGACCTACACGTTGCAGGTGGTGGCGCGGTTTGAGGGGTGGCAACGGCTTTACTTCACGTTGCCGGAGGAGTCGGCGGTGGCGGCACCGGAGGCGGATCCTGACGGGGACGGTCTGAGCAATGCGGCCGAGTATGCGATGCGGACGAACCCGCGTGAGGCCAATGCGCCGTTGTGGGGAGTGCCGGGTTTTGATGGGGAAGGCCGGCTGGTATGGACCGTGGAGGTGCGGGACGACGATCCGGGGCTGGAGTTGACTTTGGAGCTTTCCCCGGATTTGAGCTTCGCGGATGCGACGGCGGCCGGGCGGACGGAGAGCGATCCGGTGCCGGGCGACGGTCGCAAGACGGTGACGTTTCGGGACGTGGAGAGTCGGGCGGGTGTGACGACAAGGTTCGGTCGTTTGCGGGTTCAGTGGGGGCCGTGACCGGCGCGGCTTCACGGACGCGGGTGGAGGGAGGGTCGGGGTGCGGCCGGGGGATGGGTGGTGCGGTGTGGGGGGCCGGAGGTTTGGGATTCGGGCGGCTGCCCCGGTTGCACTTTTTCGTGGTGAGCCCCGTGGATTGTGATAGGCTGGAGTGCACGACGGACTTTGAGGGAACCGATGAGCTTTTACGACCAATTGAAGTTCGATGGCAACGGCCTGATTCCGGCGATCATTCAGGACGCCGAGACGGGTCGGGTGCTGATGATGGCGTGGATGAACCGGGCCTCGTTGGAGAAGACGATCGAGACCGGGTTGACCCATTTCTGGAGTCGCTCGCGTCAGAAGTTCTGGATGAAGGGGGAGAGCAGCGGGCACGTGCAGCGGGTGAAGGACATCGCGTTCGACTGTGACGGCGACACGCTGCTGATTCAGGTGGAGCAGGTGGGCGCGGCCTGTCACGAGGGTTATCGGTCGTGTTTTTTCCGGTCCATGACCGGGCGCGGGGAGGGGTTCCGGATAACCGAACCGCAGTTGGAGAGGCCGGAAAAGATTTACGGGAAGAAGTAGCCGTGCGCGGTGCGGGGCTGGCGGGGAACTGCGCGCGGCCGAGGACACCGGCTCATCCATGGAGGATCAGGTTCCGATTGGCAGCCGGGAATACTGGATTCTGCTGGGGGTCCTGGTATTGGCCCGGGGGGCGGATTTTCTGAGCACGTGGGTGGCGACGCCGAACCTGGTTCTGGAGGGGAATCCGATTGCCAAACGGCTGGGGTGGCGGTGGGGGTTGTGGGTCAACGGGCTGGTGTGCCTGGTGCTGGCGCAGTGGCCGTTGGCGGCGATTGTGGTGGCGACGGCCAGCGTGATGGTGGCGGCGCGGAATTTTCAATCCGCCTGGCTGATGCGGTCGCTGGGGGAACACAACTATCGCGACTGGCATGTGGAACGGGTGCAGGAGACGCGGATTTCGGTTTATTTGTTTTGTCTGGCGGCGCACACGTTTTTGACGGCGCTGGTGGGAGGGGCGGTGGTGTGGTTCAGTGAGGGGCGGCTGATTCCGCTGGCCATCGGGATGGGTATTGTGGCGTATGCGGTGGCTGTGGCGTTTTACACGTTGTTGGGGATTTACCGGCTGCGGCGCAGCGGCCGGCTGACGGGTACCTCGCGTGATGCACATTTCCCCTGACTTGGAGACGTTTCGCCGGTGGGCGGCGACCGGGAACCTGATTCCGGTGACCTGCCGGTTGCTGGCGGATCTGGAGACGCCCTTGTCCGCGTATCGCAAGTTGCGCGGGCAGGGGGAATCGTTCCTGTTCGAATCGGTGGAGGGTGGGGAACACCTGGGCCGGTACTCGTTTGTGGGGACGAATCCGCGGATGGTGATCCGGCAGGTGGGGGACGAGGTGCGGGTGAGTGAATGGGGTCGGCCGGCCGGGGTGTGGCGGGTGGTGGGCGCGCGTGGCACGCCCGGGCCGGGTGAGGTGCGGGACGGGTTGGAGGTTGTGGAGCGCGTGCTGGCGCGGTTTCGTCCGGTGACGGTCCCGGGTTTGCCGCGGTTCATCGGGGGCGCGGTGGGGTATGTGGGGTACGAATTCATTCACGACATCGAATCGGTGGTGCCGCGTCCGCCCCGGGACGAGCTGGGGACGCCCGTCCTGTATCTGGTGCTGGCGGATCAGTTGCTGATTTTCGACCGGGTGACCCAGACGCTGACCGTTCTGGTGAACGCGTGGGTGGAGGATCCCTCGGCTGTGGATGCGGCGTACGAGGAGGCGGTGGAGGAGGTGGAACGGTTGCTGGCGCTGTTGGCGCAGCCGCTTCGGCACTGGCCGGGCGTGTTGCCGGGGGAGGTGACGCCCGTGGCGTTTGTTTCCAACATGGAACGGGAGACGTTCCTGGCGCACGTGCGGAAGGCCAAGGAATACATCACGGCGGGGGACATCATCCAGGTGGTGGGGTCGCAACGTTTTCAGGCCCCGGTGCGGGCGGGAGCGGTGGACGTGTACCGGGCGATTCGTTCGGTGAACCCGTCGCCGTACATGTTCTTGCTGGAGCTGGACGGCTTTGCGTTGGTGGGGGCGTCGCCGGAGATCCACGTGCGTTGCGAGGAAGGCCGGGTGGAGATCCGGCCGATAGCGGGGACGCGGCGCCGGGGGCGGACCGCGGAGGAGGACGCGGCGTTGGAGGCTGAGTTGTTGGCGGATCCGAAGGAACGGGCGGAGCATGTGATGTTGGTGGACCTGGCACGGAACGATCTGGGCCGGGTCTGCGAGTACGGGACGGTGCGGGTGAAGGATCTGATGGTGATCGAGCGGTACAGTCATGTGATGCACATTGTGTCGTCGGTGGAGGGTCGGTTGGCGGCCGGCCGGACACCGTTCGATCTGATGCGGGCGACGTTTCCGGCCGGGACGGTCAGTGGCGCGCCGAAGATCCGGGCGATGCAGATCATTGCCGAACTGGAGGGGACCACGCGCGGGCCGTATGCGGGTTGTGTGGGGTACTTCGGGTTCAACGGCAACCTGGACACCTGCATCACCATTCGGACGGCGCTCCTCAAGGACGGCTGCGCGTATGTGCAGGCCGGGGGAGGTTGGGTACACGATTCGCAGCCGGAAGCGGAGTTTCAGGAGACGGTCAACAAGGCGTCCGCGATGTTTCAGGCCATTGCGCTGGCGGAGCATTTTGCGGGGCAGGCGGCCGGCGGGAGGTGATGCGGGGCCCGGGGACGGAGGCATGCCGGTTTATTACGACTGTCAGCGTTGCACCGCCTGTTGCCGGTGGCCCGGCCAGGTGCGGGTCACAGAAGAGGAGATCCGGCGGATGGCAGCATTTTTGGGGATGGACGAGTCCGCGTTCATCCAGCGGTATTGTCGGCTGGCGGCCAACCGGTACGGTCTGGCGTTGATGGAGCGGGAGGATGGTGCCTGTGTGTTTCTGGATGGCCGGGACTGCCGGGTGCAGCCGGTCAAGCCGCAGCAGTGCCGGGATTTTCCCAATCTGTGGCGGTTCGACGGATTTGAGACGCGGTGCCGGGCGCGGCCGGTGTCGCTGCCCTGGGATGCATACGTGCAGGCGGTGGCGCGGGCGACCGGGCGGGATCCGGAGGAGGTGCGGCAGATCCTGCGCGCTCGCGGAATGACCGACAAAACGGGTGAACCGGCCGGATCAAAGTTCCCGCCATGAACTGACGACGAAACCGCGGCTGGGGCCGACACGCCGGAGGTTTTCGTCGTAGTGGAAGTTGAAGTGCCCGTTCATCCTGACGGTTTTGGTCACCGAGGCGCCGACGAAATCGTAGGTGTCGCGGCCCCCGCCGCCGAGGGTGAAATCGGCATCGGGCGCGTAGATGGCACCGGTGAAGGCGGCATTGCCGCCGAGTGCCAGGGTGGTGTTTCGTCGAGTGCCGAAGTAGAGGAAGTTCTCGGCGCGCCCGCTGGAGTTGATCACGCCCTGACCCTTGAGTGAGAACAAGGGCGCGTCCACGTACAGGATGAGGCGCGCATGGGGCGCCAGATAGATCCGGTCGCTGTTGCCGCTGAGCTTGGTGTTTTCGGTGAGGATGAGCGTGGCCTGGACGTTGGTGCCGACATAGAGACTTCCCCGGAGACCTTCGGTGAAATACCGGCCGCTCAGGAGGATGACGTGTTTGTAATCCACGCCGTCGATGGTGACAGGGACCGGGAGCGGCGGCAGGTAAAACGTGGGACCGGGCGGGACGGCCACGGGCGGAAAGACCACGTTGAAATCGTCGTTGGTGCCGCCGGAGACATAACCGCGGGGACCAATGGCCACGGTGCCGTTGGGGCCCGTCATGGCGCGGCCGTTGATGTTGGCGTTGCCGACGTTGATGGAATTGATCAGGCCGGAGTTGGTGGCCACGTCCCCGTTCTTTTTTCGTTTGGCAGGGTTGTTGTAGGGGTACATGCCGTTTTCGCTGTGGTTCGGGTCGCCGGAGTCGAAACTGTCGGTGCTGACGTTGTTGCCGGCCAGATCGATCTGACCTTCGGCGGCCATGGCGACGCTGAACAGGGGATCGATCCGGGTCTGGACCTGCACGATCCGCGGGACAGGTGCGTGGAGCGGGGCTTGGTCTCCGAGGATCGTTCCCATCGAGGGCGCGGACGGGACGAGGTCCGCCCGGCTGACGACTCCGGTGGCCAGGATGCGGGGCTGCATGCCCTCGAGCAGGATGACCACGTCATAGTAGCTGCCGTTGCCGAGGTGGCGCCGCGGTGCGCGGTAGAGGTTGCCTTCCCGCACCCATCCGAAGGCGGCGAGGTTGTTGGTGGCGGCCCGGGGATCGAAGAAGGGGGCATTGCGGTTGAGGTGGGTGAGGGCCTCTTCGATGCCGGCCTCGGTCATGGCCAGACTGGCGTTCCAGCAAAGGGAGCGGGCCACCGAGAGTGATTGCGACTGTACCAGCAGGAGAGTGCCGGCGAGAGTGAGCCCCAGGACACCGCAGGTCAGCAGGGTGACCAGCAGGATTTGCCCGGAGAGATCGGCGGGAGAGCGGCGGCATTGCATGGGTCAGTTTCGTATGACGATGCGCGCGGTTTGCACGCTTTCGGTTTGGAACAGGGTTCCGAGCAGGCTGCGGGAGCAGCGCCAGCTCATGTCCACGAGCTTGGCCTGGCGGATGTCGGTGGTGGGATAGAACCCGAACACGCCGTTACTGGGGTTGCGCTGGGCGATGTTGTACCGGAAATAGTCACACTCGATGAGGAGGGTTTGTACCTGACCGTTCCGGTCCAGTGTGACCACCCGTTGGACAGGGTCCCAGGCGATGCGCATGGTGGAGCCGTCCAAATTCGAAAAGGTGAGCGAGTTCTCCGTTGCCGCGAGGAGGCCCGCCGCCTGCCGGATTTCGCGACTGAGGATGTCCAGCGTATGACGCGACCTTTGGTCAAGGTCGATGTAATTGACGATGGCGGCCAGGCTGCGGGCGCTGTAGGTCCAGAAGGTGAGGATCGCCGCCAGGAGGATGCCTCCCACGCCCAGGGAGACCATGGTTTCGGACACGGTAAAGCCTCCCTGGCCGGGCCCGCAGCGGGGCCGCGGGGCCGCAGGACCTTTGCCGCCGGGCTCAATTGCTGAAGATGTAATTCTGAAGACCATAGCGGCTGACCAGAGTTCGCATTTCGCGTTCGCGCACGACGGCCGGGTTTCCGTTTCCCGACATCCACCGGAGGCGGACGACCACCTCGCGGAGGTCGTCGGCGTAGGGCGGAGAGGGGTCCAGGGTCACGGGTTGGATGGTGAGCGTGCCGGTGTACACCACTCCCGAGCCTGTGGCGGGGTTGGTGGGATTGGGGAGGTAAAAGGCCGTGAAGTTGGTGGGGATGAACCTGCTGGTGTTGATTTGTTCCCAGTTGTACAGACGGATGCCCTCCAATTTTTCCAGCATGACCTGGGTGGCACGGAGTTCTTCCCGCACCATGGCGGTGTAGGCGAAACCTGCGCTCATGCCCGCGTAGAGCGACACCACCAGCGTACCCAGTAACAGTGCGGCCACCATGGCTTCCGCCAGGGTGAAGCCGGCCGACTGCGGTCGCGAGTTCCGCAGTCGCACTCGAAGGCCTGTCAGGTTTTGTCCGGTACCTTGCATCGGCTGCCGTTCAGGGTTGGGAGTCGCGGACCGTGCCTGGTCAACGCGTCCGATGTCCCCGGAGCAGGAGCTGTGCCCGGTGGAGGGGGAAAAGGTGTGGTGGCAAGGGATGAGTCTGGAAGCTGCTCGCGTGCAACGGGTTGTTTCGCCCTCAGGGTGTCCGGAAGGTTGTCTGCGGCCGGGACGGGATTGTCCGGCTTTGGGACAGGGTGTTCCGGACCGGGACACCTGCGAGCAGGTCGGGGTGGCGGAAGAGGAAACGCCTTGCGTTGGACCGGTCTCTTTTCCACAAATGCGGCGATGCTGGCCAAAGTGTATTCAGGGGTGGTTCAGGGCATCGAGGCTTTTCCGGTGGAAGTGGAGGTTCACGCCGGCTGGGGGGACACGGCCATCGTGATTGTGGGGTTGCCGGACGCGGCGGTGAAGGAGTCGCGCGATCGGGTGACAACGGCCCTGAGCAATTCGGGCTACAAGTTCCCGATGGGCCGGACGACGATCAACCTGGCGCCCGCCGACGTGAAGAAGGAAGGGCCGAGTTTCGATCTGCCGATTGCCCTGGGCTTGCTGGCGGCTACGGAACAGTTACCGGCCGGGCGATTGCACGAGTATGTGGTGGTGGGGGAACTGGCGCTGACGGGCGCGGTCCGACCGGTCAAGGGGGTGCTGCCGATTGCGTTGTGTGCGCGGCAGCAGGGCAGGCGGGGGGTGTTGGTTCCGGCTGCCAACGCCAATGAAGCCGCGGTGGTGGACGGGCTGGAGGTCATTCCGGTGCGGAACCTGCGGGAGGCGGCTGCTTTTCTGTCGGGCGAGGTCGCGATCGAGCCGGTCCGGGTGGATCTGGGCCGGTTGTTTGACGAGCCGGTGGAGGAGGAGTTGGACTTTGCCGAGGTCAAGGGTCAGGAGTCGGTGAAACGGGCGCTGGAGATTGCGGCGGCGGGCGGGCACAACATCCTCCTGATCGGTCCGCCGGGGACGGGCAAATCCATGCTGGCCAGGCGCCTGCCCACGATTCTGCCGCCGCTGACACTGGAGGAGGCGCTGGAGACCACGAAGGTGCACAGCATTGCCGGGCTGTTGCAGCCCGGACAGGCGCTGGTAACCCGGCGGCCGTTTCGCGCGCCGCATCACACCGCCAGCGACGCGGGGTTGCTGGGCGGGAACGTCAATCCCACGCCGGGCGAGATCTCCCTGGCGCACAACGGGGTGTTGTTTCTGGATGAATTGCCGGAGTTCAAGCGGAGCGTGCTGGAGACATTGCGGCAGCCGCTGGAAGAGGGGCGGGTGACGATTTCGCGGGCGGCCGGCAGTGTGACGTTTCCCGCGCGGTTCATGCTGGTGGCGGCGATGAATCCGACGCCGGACGGGAAGATGCCCGGGGAATCGCGTTGTTCCCCGCGCGAGATCCAGAATTACCTGAATCGGGTGAGCGGGCCGTTGTTGGACAGGATTGACCTGCACATCGAGGTGCCGGCGGTGAAGTTCCGTCAGATCGCCTCGGATCACCCGGCGGAGCCGTCCTCGGCGATCCGCGCGCGTGTGATGGCGGCGCGGCGCCGGCAGCAGGAACGGTTTCGCGGTCGGCCGCGTGTGTTGTGCAACGCCCAGATGGGGCCGCGCGAACTGCGGCAATTCTGTGTATTGGACGAGACTTCCATGGAGTTGCTGCGCCGCGCGATGAACGATCTCCGACTGAGCGCCCGGGCTTACGATCGGATCCTGAAGGTGGCACGGACCATTGCCGACCTGGCGGGGTCGGACCGCATCCTGCCGGAGCACGTGGGAGAGGCGATTCAGTACCGGTCGTTGGACCGGCAGATCTGGGGATGAACCGGTTCCGTGGGCAAGGCGGGCGGGGTGGACGGGCTGCGCCGGTGTCGGGAGTCGGGACAAGCCATTGACAAGCGGGCGCGCGGTTCGGCAGGCTCGGCGCATGGCAAAGCCCGCATTGGGGCGCGGATTGGGGGCGTTGTTGGGGGGGGCCACTCCCGGCACGCAGCCCGCGGGAAGCGGCGGCGCGGCGGCGCCGGGTGCGAGCCCGACGGCCGGGGTGGGCGACACCCCGGTGCGCGTTCCTTTGTCCCAGATCCGGCCCAATCCCTTGCAGCCGCGGCAGGAGTTCGATCCGGCGGCCTTGCAGGAGCTGGCCGAATCCATTCGCGAACAGGGGATTCTGCAGCCCCTGGTGGTGCGGCGCCGGGCGGATGGCTACGAACTGATCGCAGGGGAACGACGCTGGCGTGCGGCCCAGATGCTGCAACTGGCGGACGTGCCGGTGATCATCCGGGACGTGGACGATCGCGCGGCCCTGGAGCTTGCACTGGTGGAGAATCTCCAGCGCGAGAACCTGAACCCGATCGAGGAAGCCCAGGGTTACGCGCAATTGATGCAGCAATTCGGTTTCACGCAGGAAGAGGCGGCGCGACGGGTCGGCAAGAGCCGGGCGACCGTGGCCAACGCGTTGCGCCTGCTGAAGCTGCCGCCGCAGGTCCAGGTGTATGTGCGGACCGGTCAACTCAGCGTGGGCCATGCAAAGGTGTTGCTGGCGCTGGAGGAGGAGAGCCTGCTGAAGGCCGCGGCCGAACGGGTGCTGCGCGACGGCCTGAACGTGCGGCAGACTGAGCAACTGGTGGCGCGGTTGCGGGCGGGTGCGGGGAGCGGGCGCGCGCAACGACCGGTGCCTGCCGGGTCCGAGCCGCAGGTGCGGCGCCTGGAGGACCGGTTGCGGGAACGGCTGGGCACGCGTGTGCGGCTGCAATACAGGGAGGGACGCGGCCGGCTGGAGATCAGCTTTTTCAGTGACGAGGAGCTGGAACGGGTCCTGCAAATCCTGGGGGTGGGCCCGGACTGAGGGACCTGCTGTTTTTCCGACCGTGATCAACCAATCATGAACCTCAATACGCCTGAACTTCGGGCCCGGACGGCCGAGGCGCTGGAGGGGGCGCGATCGCGCCTGCCGCAGCTCCGCGCTTTCATCGGCCTGGACGGGTTTGTGGACGAGATCCTGCACGTGGTGGACAAGCGGCACAGCGTGGAGCGGTACGATCGCGTGCCCACCATTGCCCGGCTGGCGGAGCGGCTGGCCGCCGCGGCGGGCAAGAGCACCAACCTCGAGCTGGTGAGCCAGCTGACCAAGCTGGGCGGCAACGGTCCCATCATGGGCAATGCCCTCGCCACCTTCGGACTGCGCGTCACCTACGTGGGGAACCTGGGCTATCCCAAACTGCACCCGGTCTTCGAGGAGTTTGCGCGCCGGGCCGAGGTCCACTCGATCGCCCCGCCGGGTTACACCGACGCGCTGGAGTTCGAAGATGGCAAGGTGATGTTGGGCAAGCACTCCTCCCTGCGGGAGGTGACCTGGGAGAACCTGGTGCAACGGTTCGGGCGGGATCGTCTGGCGGAGCAGATGGCCACGGCCGACCTGGTGGCGTTCGTGAACTGGACGATGTTACCTTGGATGAGTGACATCTGGGCGGCGGTCTTGCGGGAGATCTGCCCCGGGTTGCCCGCCACCGGGCCCCGGCGCACGCTGTTTTTCGACCTGGCCGATCCCGAGAAGCGCACCTCGGAGGACATCCGGCGCGCGTTGGATCTGATCCTGGAGTTCCGCCGCTACTTCCGCGTGATTCTCGGGTTGAACGAAAAGGAGGCCTACGAAGTTGCGCGGGTCCTCGGGTTGGACCGGGGCAACGGGTCGCGCGCGGCGGTGGCGGCGCTGGCGCGGGAGATTCACCAGCGGGTGCCGGTGCACACGCTGGTGGTGCACCCGGTGGCGTATGCGCTGGCGGTGAGCGAGGGGCGGCTCAGCCTGGTGGACGGCCTCTACACCACGGTCCCGCGGCTCACCACGGGGGCCGGGGACCATTTCAACTCCGGTTTCTGCCTGGGCAAACTGCTCGGGTTCGACGATGACCTGGCTTTGATGACGGGGGTCACCACCAGCGGTTACTACGTGATCAAGGCGCAGAGCCCGTGCGTGGACGATCTGATCCGTGCGTTGCGCAACTGGCCGGAGGGGCCCACCGGCCCGTACCGATTCTAAAGAGAGGCGCATGATCCTGGAGGTGGTTCATTACGGTGACCCGATCCTGCGGCGCAAAGGGGCGCGCATCGAACACGTGACCCCGGAGTTGCGCCGGTTGATCGCCGACATGTTCGAGACCATGTACGCCGCGCATGGGATCGGTTTGGCTGCGCAGCAGGTGGGCCGCGCCCTGCAACTGACGGTGATCGACATTCGCGGAGTGGAGGACCGCCCTTCCACGCTCGAGCTGGACGGTCAGCCGGCGGATCCCACCGTGTTGATGCCGCTGGTGTTGATCAATCCGGAGATCGAGCCGCTGGGACCGCCCGTGCCCGGCCCGGAAGGGTGCCTGAGCTTTCCCGAGATCTATGCGGAGATTGTCCGGCCGGAGCGGATCGGTGTCCGGGCCCTGGACGGCGAGGGGCGTCTTCTGCAATTCCGCTGTGGCGGTTTGCTGGCCCGGGTCGTTCAACATGAGTACGACCATCTGCAGGGGATCCTGTTCATTGACCGAATGGATCGGCGGGACCGGGAACGGCTGCGGCCGGAATTGGAGGCCCTGCAGGCGGCCACGCGGGAGCGCCTGGCCCGGCGCGCGGCTTCGCGCTGATCGGTGCCGGCAGGGTTGCGCGCCCTCGAACCGGGGCGTGTGTCGTGCCGGAAGGGGTCGCCCGCGTTCGAAGTCTTTCAGAATGCGGCCCCACCGGAATTTCTCTCTGGCATGAACGAGTCCGGACTTTTGCATCGGCCCCGGAACCTGGATTGGCGTCGTGCGGCGGCGCTGCTTTACGGGGACTGGGGGACCAGCAAGGCGTACGTCATTGGTCTGGCGTTCGTGGCGGCCGGATACGCCGCCCTGCCGTTGATCGTGGCGGTGTGCCTTCTGGCGGCGTTGGTCGGTTACTGCTACACGGTGGTCTGCCGCGAGTTCCCGGACGGGGGCGGCGTGTACTCGGCGGCGCGGCATCAGAGCCGGTTTCTGGCGGTGATGGGCGCGCTCTTGCTGGTGGCCAACATGACGGTGACCGCCGCCCTGAGCGGTTGGGCTGCGGTCACGTACTTCGGACTGCCCGCCGGGTGGGTGCGCTACGGCACGATGGTGGTGATCGGGCTGATCGGCGCGGTGAATTTCTTCGGCCCGAAGCACACCGGCAGTCTGGCGACGTTCCTGGCGGTGCCGATGGTGTTGGTGGTGGTTTTGATCATCCTGCTGAGTGCACCGCGGCTGACCACGGCGTATTTGGAGCCCACCCACGACACGTTCCTGCACAACTGGGTGGCGTTTGTGGGGATCATTCTGGCCCTCAGCGGCGTGGAGGCCATCGCCAATCTCACCGGCGTGATGAAGCTGGATCCGGGTTCCACGCCGGAACGCCCGCGCGTGGCGGGCACGGCCCGACGGGCCATTGCCGTTGTGGCCTTGGAGGTGGTGCTGGCCACGGTGTTGTTGGGGTGGGCGATGCTCTCGCTGCCGCCCGCGATGGCGCCCGTGATGAAGGAACGATGGGAGGACATGGTGCGGTTCCTGGGCGAGCATTATGCGGGGTTGTGGTTCGGCCCGTGGGTCGGTCGGGCGTTTGGGGTGTTGGTGGGCCTGGTGGTGGGTCTGCTCCTGGTCAGTGCGGTGAACACGGCCATCGGGGCGCTGATCGGGTTGTTTTACATGATGGCCCGCGACGGCGAGATGCCGCGCGCATTCACGCGACTGAACCGGCACGGGGTGCCGTGGCTGCCGTTGCTTCTGGCGATGTTGCTGCCGCTGGCCACCACGGCGGTGGCCACGGACCTGGAGATGCTGGCGGGGTTGTACGCCATCGGCGTGGTGGGCGCCATCGCAGTGAATCTGGGGTCGTGCACGTTCAACCGGCGCCTGGAGCTGCGCTGGTATGAACGGGCGGTGATGGGGTTTGCCTTTCTGGTGCTGTTTGCCGCCGAGCTCACCATAGCCAAGACCAAACCGGACGCCCTGTTTTTTGCCGTGTGCGTGGTGGGTTTCGGGTTGAGCCTGCGTTTCTGGGCGCAACGGCGGGCGGGTTTGCGCACGGTGGTGGTGGCCGAGCCGGTGGCGGCGATGGTGGCGCCCGAGGAGGTGCCCGGGTTCGAACTGAAGTTGAATCCGGGACAGAACCTCATGGTGGCGGCGCGCGGGTTGACGCGGGTGCTGCGCTTTGCCCTGGAGGAGGCGCGGTTTCGCCAGGCCAATCTCTATGTCCTGTATGTGAAGGAGATTGCCGTGGCACCGCCCGGGCGGGTGAGCCTGCCCGAGAAAGCGCGCTGGCAGGACGATCCCGACGCGGCACGCATCATGACCGCGGTGTTGGCGCAGGCCCAACCGATCGGGGTGCGCGTCGTGCCGCTGTATGCGGTCAGCGACAATCCGGCGGCCACGATCCTGGATCTGGCGGCCACGATCGGGGTGGACATGCTGATTCTGGGGGCGCGCCACCGGCGCACGCTGGCCCAGCTGTTCAAGGGCGACGTGGTGAACGAGGTGGCGCGGCACCTGCCGGAGAACATCGAACTGGTGATCCACGGATGATCGGGTGGGGACGGAACACCGCCCGGTCCGTTTGAACGGCCCGGTCGGGACCATCCCGCCGCCCGGGACGGCAGGCGGAGGCGGTTTCGGCCCCGCCTCAGGCTCCGTGCCACCACCGGATGACCCATTCCCGGCCGCCCAGCATCCAGAGCGCGGCCGCCATGGCCAGACAGGGACCGTACGGCATGCGGCTCGACCATTCCCGGCGCCCCAGCGCGATGGCCGTGACGCCCACCACCGATCCGATCAGCGAACTGACCATGAGGGTGAACAGCACGGCGGGCCACCCGAGGAACGCGCCGATGGCGGCCATGAACTTCACATCGCCCAGTCCCATGGCTTCGCGTGGCAGGATCAGTTGCTCCGTCCACGCCTCCATGTGCACCACCGTGGCAGGGTCGAGGACCTCCTCGCCGATGCGGAGTCGTTCCGGGCTGAGACGCACTTCCACGTCCCGGTAACACCGGTCCACCAGTTCCAGCCGCTGTGCATGGAACCGGATGGTGTCGCTGGCACGATAGAAGATCTCCTCGTACGGGACCTGGCGATCCGGCAGGTGAAGGGCCGTTTCGGAAAACACGATGTGGGTGAGGCCGCGGAGGGCCACCCGCTGTCGCCCGAACAACAGTTTGCCCATCCGCAGCACGCCGTACATGAGCGCGGCGCCCGCGCCGGCCCCCAGCATGGCTTCGCGCAGGCCGGCCCCCACGGTGTGTTGCGCGTGCAGTTCGGGCAGGAAAAAGGCAGCCGCCATGCCGGCACCCACGCCTCCGAGCGTGATTTCGTCCGGAATGATGTAGTGTTCGAAATCAATGAAGGAGGCGGCGATCAACGCGGCGCCGAACAGGGCGTAAACCACCGCCACGGCGGGTGCGACCGGCCCGTGCACCAGCCAGACGGCCAGGAACCAGAGCCCGGTGAGCAGTTCCACCCAGAAATATCGGGCCGGGATGGGCGCGTCGCAGTTCCGGCAGCGACCGCGCAACATCACCCAGGTGACCAGCGGGATGTTCAGGTACCACGGGATCCGATACCGGCAATGGGGACAGTGTGAAGGTGGCGACACCAGGCTGAGCCCCCGCGGCAGCCGATAAATGCAGACGTTGAGGAAACTACCCACGGCCGTGCCGAGGACGAAAGCGACGAACGTCCACAGTGGCGCCGCCGGCCCCGGCCAGTATTCGCGATGGAACGGGGCGTCAAGACTCATGGAGGTGCAGTTCCAGGGCCCGGCGCATGACGGGGACGGGCGCGGGTTGACCGCTCCAGATTTCCAGGGCGCGGGTGCCCTGGTGCAGCAGCATGCCCATGCCGTTGGCGGTGGGACGACCTGCACAACGGGCGGCGAGCAAGAGCGGTGTCTCGGCCGGGCGATAGATCATGTCGTAGACCGCCCCGGCCCGCTCCAGCGGGAACCGGCGTGTATCGAGCGGCAGGGGATCGTCGGGCCGCAGCCCCAGCGAGGTGGCGTTGAGCAAAAGGTCCACCGGGCCGTCAGGGTAATCGAGGACCACCTCGCAGCCGGGGTGACGCGCGTGGATTTCCTCCGCCACGGCCCGTGCCTTGTCGGCGGTGCGATTCACCAGGTACAAGCGTTTCACTCCCGAGGCCGCCAGTTTGAGCGCCGCCACGCGGCCGGCTCCTCCGGCGCCCAAGAGGAGGACGGACCGGTTGCGCGGTGTCCATGCCAGGTCTTCTTCCAAGGCACGGACGAGTGCGTCGGCGTCGGTGTTGAACCCATGCATCCGTACGCGGACGGGTTCCTCGGGGTCCGGCCACTGGCCGATGGGCTGCCAGGAACCGTCGGCGCGGAGCCCTTCGAATCGGACGGTGTTGACGGCGCCCCAGGCGCGGGCCGAATCGTCCAGCAGGTCCATCAGTTCGAGTGCCAGCAACTTGTGGGGTACTGTGAGATTGACGCCCACAAAACGCATGGCCGCCGCGCCGGCGAGGGCTTCGCGCAATTGTTCCGGCGGCACGGGAAAGGCGAGGTAACGCCAGTTCAGTTTCAGGGCGGCCAGACCGGCGTTGTGCATGGCGGGCGAGGCCGAGTGCCGGACCGGAAAACCGAACACGGCGCAGTACCGGGTCGAAGCATCAATGGGTCGCTCAAACACGTCGGACACGGCGCCGCAATGTAGGGTCGGAACCTGCCGGGACGAAAGGCAAAAGCGACCCGCGACCCGGACGGCCCGGTCTTGGCTCCGAGTGATCACCGGGCTTGACCGCGGGACGGCCCGGAGGACGGTGCGCCGGCGATGAGATGAAGAGGCCACGCTCCCGATCATCACGCCGGCGCGGGCGCGCAGGTGACGATTACCGGCTGGCAAGGGAATGGCGCGCGCTGCAGGACATCCCGGATTGGACCGCCCTCTGGCTGTTTCTGGCCGTGCTGTTGGTGGTGTGCGGCCTGGTGGTGATCGTTCTGCAGGGTCCTTCGGGGAGCCGCCTGCTTGATGAGCAGGTGAGACTCGGCCCGGTCCACCTTGCGGATCGCGTTGCGGACCTCGAACTTCGGCCAATCCCAGCAGATCCAGTCGTGCTGGTAATGCGCGGCGTAGAAGTTGCGGGACGCCGGATGCCCCACATCCCGCGCGCACAACAGGCTGACCAGCACCGAACTGTCGCTGTAGATCGTCATCGGCGGTCAAGCAGCTCCAGGGCATCGGTGACCGGCCAGTCCTTGGTGAGTTCTTGCACGCAGCGTTCCAGCTCCTCAGGCGTCAAACGTTCCAGTTTCGGCCGTTCCACTACCAGGTCGCCCTCCCTGCCGGCCAACGTCACTTTCTCGCCAGGCTTCAGCCCGGTGAGCAGACTCGGTTTCCGGAGCGCTTCGCGCCTACTCATCCTTTTCACGCCGACATTTTCGTCTGCCGGGTGCGGCCTTTCAACTGCCATCTCCAGACCCGAACTCCGAACGCGCCAGGCGCGTTGCCCATTCCCGACTAGGTTACTCCACCCTGTTCTTGGGCCTCCCAAGGGCCATTTGGCCATTCTTGCGGCGCATTCGGCCCTGGGAGGCGTTTTTGTACCCGGCCGCACTCATACCCTTCGCCGGCCGCCATCGGCCGCTCCTGGAGCCGTCTGAGGGCCTTGTTCTCGCGGATCCCGGAGTCGCAGCCGGCCATGAGCGGTCCGGAGCAGCCGGTGGCGGAGGTATCCGTCCTCGCCTATCGCCCGCCAGCAGGTGGACTCAGCAGCTCCGGAGACCTTGCGGAGTCGCTTCACCAGCTCTCCGGAGCGCAGCTCCGCATCCTCACCGAATGCCTCCTCGAGGTCCTCCAACGTGATCGCCTCACGGGAGTTCTCGTCTGATTGGCCCCAATCACGTGGATCCGTCTCCGGATCCGGCACCCAGAAGGTCCCGAACCGCCTCCGCCAGACACTCGGAGGGTACATCTCGGCGTTGTTGAGCTTCGGGCAGGCGAAGTAGACCCGGTCATCCCCAGGGTCATCCGACCAGGGCAGCAGCATGTACACGCACCGGGCGCAGTTGGTGAGGGCGATGGTGCCCGAGACCAGGTACACCAGGCTCCGGCCCCGATGCACGTCCTCCGGCCGGGGCTTCTTGGTGTGGGCGACGATCAGCAACGCTGGCGGGCGATCGGCTGGGAAGCAGCTCCGGATCTCCACCAGCTTGTCCACGACATCCTTGGACGCGTCCTCCACCGCTATCTGTGACCATGGGTCAAGCACCACCAGGTCAGGCTGCCAGGCATGCACCTGGTCCCGCACCCACGACCGAAACGCGGCCCGGTGGAAGGGGATCCCTCCCTCCGGTGGGTCGCTGATCCGGATCCAATCGTCCAACTCCAACTCCGGATGGTTGCGCCGGATGGCCGCAAATTCATGCTTCAGCCTGACGGCGCCGTTTTCGGCCTGGATGATCATCGTCTTGAACCTCCGCCGGATCAGCCGCCCCATCCACCGGCCGTCCCCGCGCGCACCACACACGGCCAACATGACCGCTGCCAGGCTCTTCCCCACGCTGCCAGGACCAGCCATCACGGCCAGCTCCCCGCGTACGATCTCCCCGTCCCCCACCAGCCACATGTCCGGAGGAATCTCCAGGCTGGCCAGCTCACCCGGCGCGTACATCCGCGCCGGATCCTCGCCTTGCCTGGCACGCCATCCCTCCAGGCTGTCCAGCGCGCCACGCAGGGCGCTCCATACACTGTTGGCCGACCCGTTCCGCAGCGATTCCAGCGCCTCCACGCACGTCCGTGCCAGCAGCCGTTGGGCGTACCTCTCGCGTATCACGGCCGCGTAATGCGGCGCATTGGCCGGTGATGGGCAATGATCGGGCAGGCTGGCCACGTAGGCCATGTCGCCGGCCTGGCGCAGCAGCCGTGCCCTGCGGAGCCGCTCGACCAGGGTCACACTGTCAATCACCTCCCCAGCCTCATGCATCTGGCGGAGGACCTGCCAGAGGGTCGCATGCCGCGTGTCGTAGAAGGCCTCGACCGGCACCTTTGCCTGCCTCAGCACATCCGGACACAGCATGGCGGCCCCCAACAAGCCGCGCTCTGCTTCAGGAGAGTGAGGTTGAGGCAACTGCGGAACGAAACGGTGTGTACCCTTATGAGCCATCGTGCAACCCGTTGCAAATCAACGGCGCGGCCGCGACGGAGGCCTCGGCCATTCAGCCCTTGCGGCGCCGATCGGCACCCCCACCCCACAACCACCTCAAAAACTCCTCGGGCCGCCAATACGGCGTGCTCCCCACATAGACAGGTGGCGGCAAGACCCCCTCCTGCCGCCACCTGTAGATGGTACGTTCATGCACACCCAGGATGTCCATGAGGTCCTGGGTGTGGAGCAGAGGCAGCCGCGCCAGCGCCTCCGCAGCACGTTTCACCTTCCCTTCAGCGCTCATGGACCACCCGCTCCAGCACCTCGGCCACCCGGCACTGCGCTGCCGCCAGCAGTTCACGAGCCTCGGCAAGCTCCATCGCCAACGTCAAGCGATGGTGCTCATCACACCACCGCTTGGCGTTGTGCAATGCCGTGTCCGCTTCCAGGCAGTCACGGATGAACTCGTACAACTCCCATCGCTTCAGCTGTGTCATCCCGCACCTCCTCGCGGACCACGGTGACCGATGGGACTGGCCCCTCCGACCATTTCATGGCCAGCGCCTCCACCTTGCCTTGGATCATGCGAGCCAGATCATCGGGGCCCGCCCACCAACGGGTCCCTGGAGCGGACTCCACTTGGACGATCCATTTGATGATCATGTGACATTCCTCCTGCTTGCGGCCGTCCTCCGCTCCAGTCTGCGCAACCGCCTCGCGAGGTCATCCAGCAATAGCAGTGACCTGATCACGCGGTTCACGGTGGGCCCGTGGATCCGGACGACCCGATGGTTTACCCTCACCACCGGGATCCGGTGCCGCTTCACCCAACGGCGCAACGTGCGCGCTGAAGCCGGGAGCCCGGCCTCAGCCAGCCTCTCCGCCAGATCTCGGTAGCTGATCCATTTCATCTGCACAGAGTCTGTGCATCTGTGCTACTATTTGTCAAGCCCTTTCTTGTCAAATGTGGTCAGTGCGCTTAACGTCCAATCAACCGCACTGGAGGTACCTATGGGAAGCAGGACGAAGAGCAAAACCATCTACCTGCGGGTCACGGGTACCATGAAGGAGCGGGTTGAGTATGCGCAGAAGCTCGGCATCTCGCCGAACGAATTCGTGAACGCGTTGATCCGCGAATTCGGCCGGACCTGGCTGGAGCGTCAGGCTCCCGAGCGGCTGCAGCAACTGCGGGAACTCGTGAATGCTCCGGTTCCGTGACCGCGCACGGGGCGGGACGGAGCATCTGCCGGAGGGCGGGTGGTGCCGGATCCGGCCGGGGGCAGAAGAATGGCGCGCCCGGCAGGATTCGAACCTGCGACCACCTGCTTAGAAGGCAGATGCTCTATCCAGCTGAGCTACGGGCGCACCTTGTTGGCCCTTGGGGCCGGTCGTTGTCGGCGGCCTGCCCGGGCGGGGACCATCCGCCGGGCGGGGCCCGATCGGTGTCTGTCCGGTCGTGTCCGGTCAACGGCCGCTTGCCGGGGCCGCAGGTGGGACCGAACCGCCCGGCACCCGTCTTCACTATCGTCATTGGGGCGGGTTCGGCAAGGTGTGTTTTCGCGGTCGTTAGCAGTGGGGGCGCCGGCGCGGCGGGCCATCAGGCATGGTCTCCTTTGTCTGTGCCCGGCTCGGAGACGGTTGTCCGGGCCGGTGAGGCTGGGGAGTGGGATCGGGCGCGGCTGCTGTGCAGTGCCTGGCGGCGGGTGTTGGGTGGGGCCGTGCCGGGTGCGGCGGCTGCGGGGGAGGGGCCGCAGACGTAGGCACGAATCGAGGGTGGCAGATCGCGATGGCCGCCGCGGGCGAAGTCGCGGGCCAGCGTGGCGGCCACCTCGTGTGGGTCGTGGGTCCGGACCCGGGTGAGGTATTCGAAAAGCCACTCGGCCAGTCGCGGCAGGGCGATGGCGTCGGTGCGTCGGGCGCGGGCGAAGAGCCAGTCGCTCCACTCCAGGAACGAATAGAAGGGCGATCGGTTGGGGGCCCAGAGCAGAGGGGCGGTTTCGAGGAAATGACCGCTGTTGGCGACCAGGTCCCAGTAGCGTGAGAACCGCCGGAGTCGCTGCATGGTGGGGAAGTCGATCAGACGGTTCTCCAAGATTTCGTACGGGGGGAGCGGGTTGTAGATCATGCCCCATTCGGCGTCGTGTCGGACGATGGGGGTGCCGCGGAGGCGTTTGAGGATGCCGAACTGGATTTCGTGAGGGCGGAGGGCGACGAGGCGATCAAACCCTGCGGCGAAACTCTCGACCGATTCGCCCGGCAGGCCGGCGATGAGGTCGGCGTGGATGTGCACGCCGGTGTGTTCGCGCAGCCAGTGGAGGTTTTCTTCGAGGCGCGCGTAATTCTGGCGGCGCGAGATGCGGGCGGCCACCTCGGGGTTGAACGTCTGGATGCCGACTTCGAACTGCAGGGTGCCGGGTGGAAACTGCCGGATGATTTCGCGCAGTTCATGGGGGAGCCGGTCGGGGATCATTTCGAAGTGATAGAAGCGTCCCTCGCGGTGACGATGGAGGAGGAACTCCAGAATGGCGCGGGCGACGGCGAGGTTCAGGTTGAATGTGCGGTCGACGAATTTGAAGTGGCGGGCGCCGCGGTCCATGAGCCGCTGCAGGGCCGCCAGGAAGGGTTGGAGGGGGAAGGTCCGCACCGGGATGTCGAGGGAGGAAAGGCAGAATTCACAGGAGAACGGGCAGCCGCGGGACGCCTCGACGTAGAGGATGCGATGGGTCAGGTCCTCGTCGGTGTATTCCTCGTAGGGGAGGGCGACCTCGTGAAGGGCGGGCAGGGGCGCGGACAGGACGTGCGGTGGGGATTGGCCCTCGAGCAGGTGGCGGGCGAGCCGAGGAAAGGCCAGATCGGCTTCACCACAAATGACGTGGTCGGCGCATTGGGCGATGGGTTGTTGTTCGGTTTCGTAGCTCACCTCGGGCCCGCCGAGGACCACTTTGAGGGCGGGCCGGAGGGTTTTGAGGAGTTGAACGACCTCGGTGGCCAGGGTGGCGTTCCAGATGTAGACGCCGATGCCGACGATGCGGGGCCGGTGTTCGAGGATGGCCTCCACGATGTCCACGGGCCGGCGGTTCAGGTCGAACTCCAGCAGGACGGTGCGGTCGCGCAAATCCCCCAGGTTGGCCTTCAGATAGCGCAGACCGAAGGCCGGGTGAATGTACTTGGCGTTGAGCGCGGCCAGGACAATGTCCGCCATGCAGGCTTCAAGCTAGCCCAGGGACGCCCGGGTTGCGATTTCGGATTTGTTGGCGACAGGGACGCCATCTACCTTCGCGTTCGATGCAGACGAGGTTGGCTTGCGCTGGTTTGAGCCTGGCGATGATGGCCGGTGTCATGAACACGGGGGGTGCGGAAACCACGTCGGCCCGGGCGCGGGCGTTTCTGGAGTTTTACAACGCGACCTATCAACGGCTGTATCAGGTGGCGCAGGAGGCGCAGTGGCTGGCGGCCACGGATGTGCGGCCGGAACACACGGGCCGGCGTGTGGGGGCGGACGCCGCCCTGGCCGCTTTTGTGGGGAGTCCCTGGGTGGTGGAGGAGTGCCGGGAGTTGTTGTCCTCGGTGCCGGTCGGGGAGGATCTGGTGCGCCGTCAACTGGAGATGATCCAGCGCCTGGCTGCGGAATGTCCGGGGACCCTGCCGGACGTGGTGCGGGAACGGGTGGCGGCGGAGGCGCGCCAGAGCGCGACGTTGGACGGATTCGAATTCCGGTGGCGGCGGCCCGGCAGCGACCGCACCGAACGGATCACCGTCAACCAGATTGATGACCTCCTCCTGACCAGCACCAACCTGGCCGAGCGTCTGGCCGTCTGGGAGGCGAGCAAGGAATCGGGCGTGGCGCTGAAGGAGGGTCTGCTGCGCCTGCGGGATCTGCGGAACCGCCTGGCGCGCGAGATGGGATACAGCTCCTACTACGCATTGCGGGCGGCGCATTTCGGGATGACCGTGCCGGAGTTGCGCACGTTTCACGAGCGTCTGGTGCAGGAGATCCGGCCGCTTTACGAGCAGTTGCATGCCTGGGCGCGGCGCCGGTTGGCGGCGCGGTACGGGCAACCGGTCCCGCGGCTGATTCCGGCACATTGGTTGCCGAATCGTTGGGGACAGGAATGGCCCGGGCTGGTGGAGGGACTGGACCTGGACCCTTACTTTCGGGACCGGTCGGCCGAGTGGTTGGTGCGCCAGGCGGTGGCCTACGGCGAATCGTTGGGCCTGCCCAAGGTGCCGGAAAGCTTCTGGAAGTTGTCCGACCTGTACGAGCTGCCGGCCGACAGTCCGCGCAAGAAGAACACCCACGCATCGGCCTGGGACATGGACCTGCAGGGCGACGTGCGGTCGCTCATGAACGTGAAGCCCAACTTTGCGTGGTTCGCCACGGCCCATCATGAAATGGGGCACGTGTTTTACTTCCTGGCCTATGACCGTCCGGATGTGCCGGCGGTGCTGCGGCGGGGTGCCAGCCCGGCCATGCACGAGGCCATGGCCGAGACGCTGGCCACGCCCACGGTGCAGCCGCCCTACCTGAAACGGCTGGGCCTGTGGCCGGAGGGACTCGACCCGCAGGACCTGCGCTGGCTGTTGCAGGCGGCCCTCGAACAGGTCGTGTTCATCCCCTGGGCGGCCGGCGTGATGGCCTCATGGGAACACGATTTTTACGAGCTGGACCTGCCGGCCGACCAGTTGAATCGCCGGTGGTGGGAGTACGTGGAGAAGTACCAGGGCATCGCCCCGCCGACGCCGCGAGGCGAGGAGTACTGCGACGCGGCCACCAAGACACACATCAACGATGATCCGGCCGAGTACTACAAGTACGCCCATGCCTTCCTGATCAAGTACCAGTTGCACATGCACCTGGCCCGGGAGCTGGGGCAGGACCCGCGCCAGACGGATTTTTACGGGAGGCCGGAAGTGGGGCGTTTTCTGTTGCGGATCATGCGGGCCGGTGCCACGCGCGACTGGCGCGACCTGATCCGCGAGGCAACCGGCGCGGACCTTTCGGCCCGGCCGATGCTCGACTATTACGCGCCGCTGTGGGAGTTTCTGCGCCGGGAAAATGCCGGGCAACCGGTGGGGTGGTAGCGGCCGGAAGGGGCCCTGTCTTGCCACGCGCGGCCGGACCCGGCCGGCCGGGTTGCGAACCCCGGGCGGCCCTCCGGCCCGTCGGGTCGGTTCCCGGGCGGGCGACCCTGTCGGTTACAACCGCTTCAGCAGCTCGGCCCGGCTGCGTTCGTAGATTTCATCGTGGAGGGATCGGCCGTGGGCGTCCATGGTGACCACCGCGGGGAAATCTTCCACTTCCAGAACCCAGATGGCTTCGGGTGCGCCGAATTGCTCGAGGAAATACACGTCGCGCACGCGCCGGACGCGTTCCGCCAGGACCTGGGCGGCCCCGCCGACGGCATGGAGGTAGACGGCGCCGCATTCCTTGCACGCGGCCAGGGTCCGGGGCCCCATGCCTCCCTTGCCAATCACGGCGCGGATGCCGAATCTGCGGATGATATCCGCCTGGTAAGGTTCTTCCCGAATGGAAGTGGTGGGTCCGGCCGCGGCACACCGCCACGAGCCGTCGGGCTCACGCAGCATCACCGGACCACAGTGATACAGCACGCCACCCTGGAGGTTGACCCCTTCGGGCAGGCTGCCTCCTTCGTGGAGGTATTTGTGTACCGCATCGCGACCGGTGTAGACGATACCGGTCAACGAGACCTCGTCTCCGACGCGCAGGGCGCGAACCTGTTCTTCGGTCAAGGGCGTACGCAATGCAATCATGGCGATCTTCGCGCCGGCCCCGGTGCGGTCGTCCAGCCCGGCGGGACACGGTCGCCTGCCGATGGTCCGGTCCCGGCGGCTCGGGTGCAACGGCTCCGCAGCCGGTCGCCTCATGGATACGCCCGGCCCGGCTGACGGTAAAGCACCGAAATTGACAGCATCCGCGCCCGGCCGAGGGCTGCAAGCAGGCGGGGGTGCCGGCCGGGGCGACGAGCCCCGCCGCCGGGGTCGCCGCGACGGTGGGGCGCGACAAAACGTTTGCGTGTCCGGGTGGGCGTTCCTACTGTCACGGCGTGGCTGTGCGACTGACGATTCTGGGCAGTGGTTCGGGCGGGAACTGCGCGTACCTGGAGACGGAGGAGACCCGGCTGTTGATTGACGCGGGGTTTTCCCCGCGCCAGATCCGGCTGCGTCTGGCACAGATCGGTCGATCCCCGGAGACGTTGCACGGGATCCTAGTGACGCACGAGCACAGCGATCACATTGTCGGTTTGGCGGGTCTGGCGGGCAAACTGGGTCTGCCGGTGTACTGCAACCGAGCCACCGCCGAGGAGATCGTGCGGTATCACGAGATGCCGTTCGATTTTCGGTTGTTCACGACAGGGGCGACCTTTGAGGTCGGGGACGTGGTGGTGGAGAGTTTCAGTCTGCCGCATGATGCCCAGGATCCGGTGGGGTTTGTGTTGCGGACGCCCGCGGGCAACGTGGCGTTTGCGACGGATCTGGGGCATTTCACGCGGCTGGTGGGGGAGCGCGTGCGGCGGGCGCGTGTACTGGTCCTGGAAACCAACCACGATGTGCGAATGCTGCAGGAATGCCCGCACCGGCCGTGGAGCCTGAAACAGCGGATCCTGAGCCGGCACGGGCATCTTTCGAATGAGGCGGCGGCGGACGGGTTCGAACAGGTGGTCAGCGAGGAGATGCAACACCTTTACCTGGCGCATTTGAGCCGGGACTGCAACCGGCCGGAGCTGGCGCTGGAGGCGATTCGGGAACGGATCGAACGGGTGGGTGCCCGGCACGTGCAGGTGACGGTGACGACGCAGGACCGGCCCTCACCCACGCTGGCGTTCTGAGGGGTGCCACGCAGGCCATGCCGCGGTTTACCTTCGACCTTCGGCTGACCCCGGAAGAGTTCCTGCCCTATTATCGGGGCGAGGCCCGGACGGTGCGTGCCCGGTCACATGAGGGGCTGGTGGTGGAGTTTCCGGCCCGGTTGTTGCAGCGGTTTCTCACACCGGAGGGGATTTGCGGGCGATTCGTGCTGACCTGCGACGATCAGTTTCGGCATGCCCGGCTGGAACGGATCGAGCCGGGTCCGACCCCGGCCGAGGGGCGCGGCCGGGGGTGATCGGCGATGTACGAGGTGGAGCGGATCACGGATTTTGAGCGGCCGGAGTTGCGACCCTACCGGACGATGCGCTGGGACGCCACGCACCGGGCGATGAACCTGTTCGTGGCCGAGGGGGAGAAGGTGGTGCGGCGGCTGTTGGAATCGGATCTGGAGATCGTGTCCATGCTGCTGCCGCCGAAGTGGCTGGAGATCCTGGCGCCGCAGCTGGAGGCCCGGCCGGAGAGGATTCGGGTGTTCGTGGGGGAGAAAGCGCTGTTGGAGACGCTCACGGGATTCACGATGTACCAGGGCGTGCTGGCGGTGGCCCGAATCCCGCCGCCGCGGCCCCTGGAGGAACTGCTGGCCGGATCGGCCCGGCCGCGGTTGTGGGTGGCGATCGAAGGGCTGTCGAACGCGGAGAACGTGGGGGTACTGGTGCGGAACAGCGCCGCCTTCGGTGTGCAGGCGCTGGTGGTGGGGGAGACTTCCAGCAGCCCCTGGCTGCGCCGGGCGGTGCGGACCTCGATGGGCACGATCTTTCGCATGCCGGTGGTGGAGGCGGTGCGGCTGACGCACACCCTGAGAGAGTTGCAGGCACACGGGATTCGTTGCGTGGCGGCGCATCCACGGCCCGAGGCCACGCCCCTTTGGCGGGCCGACCTGCGTGGCGACTGTTGTGTGGTTTTCGGCAGCGAGGGCAGCGGGCTGACCGACGCCACGGTGGCCGTGTGCGATGAGATGGTGGCGATCCCCATGCCGCCGGAGGTCGACTCGCTGAACGTGGGCAGCGCCTCGGCGGTGTTTCTCTACGAGGCGCGCCGTCAGCGGGGCCGGCTTTGAGCCCGGTCCGGCGCGGCGCATGGGCGCGAGCCGGACTCTCAGGAACTGGCGCTGGTGTATCGGCGCAGGGAAAGGCGCCAACCCCATTCCGAGACCACCAGGCAGCCGGCCGCCAGCAGGACCAATAGGCACGGCCAGAAGGGCGACTCCAGTTTCGCGGCCAGCACGCGCACCGGCACGTTGGTGACCAGCAGCACGGGAAGGACGAACGTAAAGACCACACGAAACAGGCCCCGGAACGCCTCGTCGGGCATGCGCGCCAACTGAAACAGGTTGTAGTACCCCCAGACAATGCCCTGCGCCTTGACGGTCCAGAAACTGACGGATGCCAGCAAAAACATCAGCGAGTAATGCACCAGGATCCCGCACAGGCAGAGCGCCGAGAAGGCCAGCAACCGTCCCGCGGTGAGCTCCAGCTCGAGCTGATGGACCGCGTAACCCATCACCACCAGGGCCGTGGCAGCGTTGACGAAACTGCCGAGGTCCACCTGCCGCAGCGAAACGAGAAAGCGCGAGTTGGCGGGCAGGAGCAGGAGGAAATCCAGTTTGCCCGTGCGAACCAGCTCGCTGAGGTTGGCGCAGTTGATGAGGAAAAAGGCCTGGAAGAGTTCCTGGATGAAATGGCTCGTGCCCACCAGCAGGACGACCTGCCACTTCGTCCAGGTGCCGATGGATTCGGTGTGGAGATACAGCACGCCGATGAAACAGAGCTGGAGCGCGAACCACAACAGCTCGACCACGATCCAGAGGAGGAAATTGGTCTTGAAGGTCATCTCGCGCGTGACGGAATTGCGCCAGAGGGCGGCGTAAACGCGCAGATGGCGTCGCACCCAGCCCGGGTGGGGCGGGGGGATCGAACCTGGCGCGGGGGTGGTTGGCGTGGGTCCTTCCATCGTTCAGCCTCCCACGGCGCCGTAGCGGCGCAGACCGCGGTGCCAGGCCCACCGGGCCAGGGCCCAAGCCGCCGCCACCCAGCCGGTCTGGAGGGCCAGGCCCTGCCAGAGATCCGGTCCGGTGGTTTTTTCCAGGTAGATGCTCACCGGGAAATAGAGCTCGTAAGGGAAGGGGGTCCAGGGCAGCAGGCGCCGGAGCGTCTCCGGCAGGATGTCCAGCGGAAACAGATGGCCGCTGGCGATGTACTCGAAGGCGTACACGATGAAGATGAAGGTGGAGACCTCGAGCACCCAGAAGGCCAGCATGGCCAGAGCAAACGAAATGAAGAACTGCAACAGCGCGGTCAGCACCAGCGAGACCAGGAAACAGATCCAGGTCGCCGGGTTTGCGGGCACGTGCACCGGCACGCCGGCCAGCCACACGTAAAAGATCAACGGCAACAGCGCGACGCCGGCGTAGATGATCCGGCCGGAAAAGAAAAGGCAGAGCCGATACCCCAGGTAATCGAGCGGCTTGGCCAGCAGGTGATTGATGTTGCCGTCGCGGATGTCGGCTGCGATTTGCCAGTCGTCCTCGGTGACGGCGGTGAGGGCGTTGACCCAGGCTGCCACGAGGTAATAGGCGAGCATCTGGGGGAGGGTGTAACCGCTGACGGTGTCGCCCGCGGGCTGGCCGGCGTAGATCGTGCGCCAGAGCATGAGCAGGGCCGTGAGCGGGATGAGGCTGAAGAGCACCCGGGCCAGGAAGTTGAACCGGTAGGCCAGGTGATTCTGGATGCCCAGGGCCAGGACCTGGCGGTATTTGCGGAGGGCAGCCGTGGCGGCCTGCCAGGGGGAAGCCGGGCGCCACTCAAGCGGGGAACCGGACAGCGGTGGGTTCACGGCACGATTTCGATGCGGTCGCCGGGCAGCAGGGCCCAGTCCTCGCCGTTCAACAGGCGCGCAGGTTCGACGGGGATGGCCAGCGTGCCGCGGTGGATGAGGATCTGCCGGGGATCGGTGGCGGGCAGGTACTCGGCCTCGAGGATGGCCCGGGCCAGGGTCAGGTCCCGGCGCCAGTCCACGACCGGCCACCGTACCGGGCCGACGATCCAGATGACCGGTTGCTGGAGATCGGGCAGGACCGGGCCGGGGTTGGTTGCGGCGGTGGCGGGTGGGGGCGGGGCGGGCCGGTTGGCACAGCCCGGTCCGAGCGCCAGGCCTGCCATTAACAGGTAGAACGCACACCAGCTCTTCGGCCGGAGCGGGTTCATGGTTGTGCGGGTGCGTCAGGTGAGGAAGGTGGGTGTTGGATCTGTTGCCGCCATTGTCGGGCTGTCTCGGTCATGAGCCTGCCCAGTTCGGCCAGGGGCCGGGCGTGCCGGAGCCGGACCCACGGCAGGAGCCCCATCAGATCGTGTGTCACGAGGATCTGTCCGTCGCAATCGGGTCCGGAACCGATGCCGATGGTGGGGATGGGGAGGCGTCGGGTGATTTCGGCCGCAACGGCGCGGGTGACCAGCTCCAGCACGATGGCGAAGGCACCCGCCCCGGCCAGCGCCTCGGCATCGGCCAGCAGCCGTTGCCGCTCGGTGTCGGTGCGTCCCTTGATGTGGTAACCGCCCTCGAGATGCACGGACTGCGGCAACATGCCGAGGTGTCCGAGGTAGGGGATGCCGGCGCCTACGATGGCGCGGACCTGGGGGAGGATGTCGCGACCGCCTTCGGCCTTGACAGCCTCGGCCCCGGCGGCCACGAGGCGCCGGGCACTGGCCAGGGCCTGTTCCGGCGTGTCGTAGGAGTGGGCGGGCAGATCCGCGACCAGCAGGGCACGGGGCCGTGCACGGGCGGCGGCGCGGACGTGATGTTCCATGTCTTCGAGTGTCACGCCGGTGGTGTCGGGCAGTCCGAGCACGACCATGCCGAGCGAATCGCCCACCAGCAGCAAGGGGATGCCCGCCTCGTCCAACAGGCGGGTCATGGGGTAATCGTAGGTCGTCAGGGCGGCGATGCGTTCGCCCCTGGCCTTCATGGCCCGGATGTGATCGGGAGTGATTTTGGTGTCGGACATGGGACTCCAACCTGCGGCGGCGGGCGGTTTTCAGGCTGGTGGAAAACTGGCGAGGATTTCCTCGGGCGAAGCGGTGGCGGTGCCGAACTTGCCCACGACGATGCCGGCGGCGTGGTTGGCCAGGGCGGCGGCCTCGGCCGGGCTGGCGCCCGCGACGATCGCCAGGGTGAAGGCGGCGATGACGGTGTCCCCGGCGCCGGAGACGTCGAAGACCTCGCGAGCCACGGTGGGGATGTGCACGGGCCGCCCGTCGCGGGTGCACAGGAGCATGCCCTGGTCGCCCAAGGTGACCAGCAGAAGCGCCGGTTGGAACCGTTCCATCAGGCGGGCTGCGGCCTCCTGGAGGGGGCCGTCCTCCAAGGGATTGCTTGCGTGCCGGGTGTCGCGCAGGCCGGCCAGCTCGAAGGCTTCGCGGCGGTTGGGCGTCAGCAGCGAAAGACCGGTCAGATCCAGTCCATGCACCGGCTTGGGGTCGAGACTCAACCAGACCGCGTGCCGGCGGCACAGGGGCTTGATGAGATGGAGCAGTTCATTGGTGATGAGGCCCTTGGCGTAGTCGGCCACGATGACGGCGTCTGCCGCGGGCACGGCGCGGGCGAGCCGCCGATGCAACCGGCCGGCTGCGGGCGGAGGGAGCGGTCCGTTGCTTTCGCGGTCGAGACGGACGACCTGTTGTTTCTGTGCGACGATCCGGGTTTTGACGCTGGTGCAACGGCCGGGCAGGCGGAGCAGGCCGTCGCAGCCGATGTGATGGTCGCGGAGCAGGTCATGCAACTGCCGGGCTTCGGCATCGGTGCCCACGACGCCGAACAACTCGACGCTGCAACCGAGGGCGGCCAGATTGCGTGCCACGTTGGCGGCGCCGCCGGGCATAAAACTTTCGCGTTCGAACTCGACCACGGGGACGGGTGCCTCGGGCGAAATCCGGGAGACATGTCCCCAGATGAAACGATCGAGCATGACATCGCCCACGACCAGGATGCGTCGTTGCCGGGCGGTTCGGAGCAGGGCACGGACACGCTCGCGGCTCAGCGGTGTACGGTCCATGGTTCACCCGAGGAAGGCGGTCAGCGGACTGGTGGGACTGGCCTCCCACTGGGCCGGGGCCAGGCCGATCTCGTAGGCCATGCGCCCGGCTTCCACGGCCAATTTGAACGCCCGGGCCATGCCACAGGGATCCGGGGCCACGGCGATGGCCGTGTTGACCAGCACGGCGTCGGCGCCCATTTCCATGGCCTCGGCGGCATGGCTGGGCGCGCCCAGGCCCGCGTCGACCACGACCGGCACGGTTGCCTGCTCGATGATGATGCGGATCTGATCGCGCGTTTGGAGGCCGCGATTGGAACCGATGGGCGACCCCAACGGCATGACGGTGGCGGTGCCGATCTCCTGCAGCCGTTTGGCCAGGACAGGGTCGGCGTTGATGTATGGCAGGACCACGAATCCTTCACGGACCAGGATCTCGGCGGCGCGGAGGGTCTCGACGGGGTCGGGCAAGAGATAACGCGGATCGGGATGGATTTCCAGTTTGACCCATTTGGGCAGGCCGGCTGCGGCCGCCAGGCGCGCCAGACGGACGGCTTCCTCGGCGTTCAGGGCGCCGCTGGTGTTGGGCAGGATGAGGTAGCGCTCGGGATCGATGAACTCGAGGATGTTGGCAAAGGGATCGTGCCTGCCGCTGAGATCGGCCCGGCGCAACGCCACCGTGACCATTTCAGCGCCGCTGGCTTCCAGTGCGTCGCGCATGATCTCGGGCGAGGCAAACTTGCCCGTGCCCAGGATCAGGCGCGATCGGAAGGTGCGACCGGCGATGACCAGATTGGACCCGTTGGTCGGCATCGTGGGGCAATCTAGGCACGGATTCGGGGTGTGTCGAGCCGGTTGGCGGGCTGTGGCGGGCGGCCGCCCCACTGTTGGAGCCCGGCCGGGGCGGGAGCTTGCTTCCCCATGGCTGTGTCGTAAGTTGCGGACGTGAGTGGGTCGTATGCTGTGTCAGGTTGGTGGGGCGGCCGCTGGGAGGAAGCCGCGATCGTCCAGTGGGCCGAGGAATTGCGCCACCGCCTGGGGAAACCGGCGGCGTTGGGGTTGTTGTTTGTCACGCCGCCGTGGTCGGATCGGGCTGCGGCTTTGCTGGAGATCCTTCAACTGCACGCACGTGTGCCGGTGCTGGTGGGCTGCACCACCAGCGCGGTCATCGCGGGTGCGCAGGAGTTCGAGGGGCGCGGCGGCTTCACGCTGGGTCTGTACGCGCTGCCGGAAGGGGCGGTGCACGCCGTCCACGTCAAACAGACCGATCTGGAGGCGGCGACCGATCCGACCTGGTGGGAGGCACACACCGGTGTGCGCCGGGAGCAGAGCCGGGGATGGCTGGCGTTTCTGGATCCGCTCACGATGGACGTGGACGGCTGGCTCAAAAGCTGGAATGCGGCCTATCCCGGCGTTTCCGTCGTGGGAGGTTTGGCCGGCGCAGATTTTCGCCACGACAACACGCTGTTGTTCCTGAACCAGCAGGTGATGCACGAGGGGGGCGTGTTGGTCTCGTTGAGTGGCCAGGTGGAGCTGATGGCGGCCGTGGCGCAGGGTTGCACGCCCATCGGGGAGACGTGGACGTTGACCCGGGTGGAACAAAACCTGATCCACCAGATCGGCAACCGACCCGCCTACGAGGTGTTGCTTTCCACGGTGGAGAACCTGCCTGTGGAACAGCAGGAACGGCTCGGCGGCAACCTGTTCATCGGACTGGCGGCCGACGAGTACCGCGACGAATTCCGGCGGGGTGATTTCCTGGTGCGCAATCTTTTGGGGGTGGACCCGAACTCGGGTGTGCTGGCGGTTGGTGCGCTGCCGCGTGCGGGACAGACCGTGCAGTTTCAGTGCCGCGACGCCGCCGCGGCGGACATGGAGCTGCGCGAGCGGTTGGAGTGCCTGCGCGAGCGGTTGGCGGGCCGGCGCGTCTATGGGGGATGCCTCTGTGTCTGCAACGGGCGGGGACGAGGGCTCTTCGGTGTCTCCGATCACGATGCCCGCATGGTTCAGGAGGAACTGGGCCCGATCGGTCTGACCGGCCTGTTCTGCAATGGCGAGATCGGTCCGGTGGGTTCCATGAATCACATCCATGGTTACACTGCCTCATTGGGCCTGCTGGTGAGTCGGGCTGCCGGGCCCGAGGGTTCGGAGGTTTGAGCGATCGGTCCGGCCGGCCGGTGCACGCAGGCGGATGCTCCCCCGGGCTGGCGGGCGGCCGGGCACAAGGCCACAGGGAGGGCGGGTGAACGAGTCATGATCGAGGAAACGTTGCGCAGGATCGAGGAGCGGCTCAGTCGGGCTGAGGGACTCGACGAGGACCGGAGGCGGGAGCTGCTGGATTTGCTCCGGACGTTGAAGCAGGAGGTCCACGGCCTGGCACGGACGCACCAGGAGGCGGCGGGCAGCATTGCGGGGTTTGCGCAAATGTCGGCGTACGAAGCCACGCGCAAGACTCGCGATCCGAAGCTGGTGGGTCTGTCACTGCAGGGCCTCAAAGCCGCGGTGCAATCCTTCGAAGGATCGCATCCGCGTCTGGTTCAGACGGTCAATCACATCAGCCAAATCCTGGCCAACCTGGGCATCTGAGAACCGGCGGGGCGTCTGCGGCCGGCTGTGCGGTTTTCCCTGCCGGGGGCGGGCGGGGCACGACTGTCGCCTTGTCAGAAGCGGCAAATCAGCCTACCAGTGGCCGCGTGCGTGCCCTGTTGGTGATGACGGTGCTGGGTCGGGACCGCCCTGGTCTGGTGGATCGGGTGGCCGAGGTGGTGCGGTCCCATGACGGCAATTGGCTGGAGAGCCGCATGGCCCGGTTGGGCGGGCAGTTCGCCGGGATCTTGCGGGTGGCCGTGCCCGAGGACCGCCGGGCCGGGCTCGAACGCGCACTGGCGGAGCTCGGTCGGGAGGGGCTCAGCGTCGTGGTGCACCGGGACGAGGTCGGGGAGGATGCGCAGACCGGGCAGCCGGCCATTTTGGAGGTGGTGGGACAGGACCGGCCCGGAATCGTGCGCGAGATCGCCCATGCACTGGCGCAGGCCGGTGTGAACGTGGAGGAATTGGAAACGGAGTGCCGGAGCGCCGCCATGTCCGGTGAGCCGATTTTCCAGGCGCGGTTTCAGGTTTCCGTGCCGCGGGCATGCGGCATGGAGGATCTGCGGCGGCGGATCGAGCAGCTGGCGGAGGACCTGATTGTGGAGGTGCGATTTCGGGAAGAGCCCGCCGGCACGAGCGTCAGCCCGGATGATGTGCCCCGCGCCCATCCGCACGAGGAGACCGGGTCGGATTGAACGCAGGTGCCGGGAGCGGCATTCCCGGTTGGGATCAGGGCGGGAAACGGCCCGGAAAAGGAGCTCTCAAACCAACGCAAACAGGTGAGGCATATGAAACGATGGGTACAAACCGGCCTGGCCCTGTGGTTTCTGGCGAGTTCATCGGCCCCCCGTGCGCAGGAGGCCCAGACCCCGCGACCGGGTGTGGATCGGGCTCCCACCGCGGAGATGTTGCCGGGCAGGGGACCGGTCCAAAAGGGCGATTGGTTCGAGAAGGTCTGGGCGCAGCGTCGGGCGGAATTCCGCGCGGGTCGCGAGGCAGACCGCGGCGCGATCGTTTTCCTGGGCGATTCCATCACCCAGATGTGGACCGACCTGGCCCGGTGTTTTCCGCGTTGGAAAGTTGCCAACCGGGGCATCAGCGGCGACACCACCCGCGGCTTGCTGTACCGGCTGCAGGAGGATGTGCTCGATCTCGAACCGGCCGCGCTGGTGCTGTTGATCGGGACCAACGACATCGGTTTGGGCGCCGACCCCGAGGACGTGGCGGCCAACATCCGCACGCTCCTGGAACGGTGCCGGAAGGCCCGTCCCCGGATGCCCATCGTGGTCTGCAAGGTGATGCCCAGCCATGCCAGCCGTCAACGACCGGCCGACAAGATCCGGCGCTTGAACGAATTGGTGGATCAGATCGTGCGCGAATGCCCGCAGTGTTACCGGTGTGATACATGGACGCCGTATGCCGACGCCGATGGCAACGCGCGCAAGGAGGAGTTTCCGGACCTGCTGCATCCGAATGCCGCGGGCTACGCCAAGTGGGCCGCGGCCTTGGAACCGATTTTGAACAAATTGCCCGACCTGCCGCCGGCCGAGACCGGACAGGCGGGCTGAAGGAGGTCGCTTGGGCTCGTGCGGCGGCGGTGGTGCCCCCGCGGGTGTGGCTCCAAGCGGGGGCGCCATCACGGTCCCGGCCCCGGCGGAAGGGATCTCTCCGCGCGCGCCTGCCGGGCCGTGGACTGGACGGGTGTTTGGATGGGGTACAAACCCGGGCAGCATCCGAACCTTTCGTGGAACGCCTGGCTGAAATGGCTCAGGCTGTTGTAGCCCACCTCCAGTGCCACTTCCGTCACGTTGTAGCGGCCGGACCGCAGCAGTTCCGCGGCCCGTTGCAGGCGCAGCTCGCGCAGGTACTGCGGGATGGTCATCCCGGTGTGGGCGGAAAAAATGCGGCTGAGATAATAGGGGCTGCAACCGACCTTTTTGCCGAGCTCCTCCAACGAGAGCGGATGGGCCAGGTCCTGCTTGAGCAGGGCGATGACCCGTTCCACACGTTGCGCGGCCAGGCGCTGCTGCCGGGTGCAAAACAGCTCCGCTTCTCCGGCCGGTTGCAGGAAAAACACGACCGCCAGTTCCACGACCTTGCAGCGATACCACACGTCCTGGGCGGCGGCATAGACCGGCGGCCGGCGCAAGGTTTCGATCATCTGCCGCTGAACGGCTGACAGACGCGTTCGAACCCCCAGCGGATCTTCCACGGGCCGGCCGTTCATCACGGCCTGCACCATCGGATGGAGCACGCTTTCCGCACCGGCCAGGTGGCTCTTGAGGAACCACGGCGACAGTTCCACAGTGAGAAACCGGTGCCGCTGCCCGGCTGCCCGCCGCGCTTCCAAGGGTGCGTTTCCCCGGTGGTAAAAGGCCACCGTGTCTGCCTCGAAATCCAGCCGCCGGGTGCCGTGTCGGACAAAGCCTTCGCCGGCCAGATTGAGGCAGATCTCCACGCTGTCAGGGTGGAAACTGGCTCCCCAGTCCAGCTCGTGGTCCGCCTCGAAATCGTGCCATTCCAGGCTGTAACCCTCCCCGCGGAAACTGCCGAAGAGCCGTTGCCATCCATTGCCCAGCGGTCGCCAGAACCCCCGCTCGCTGAACGGTGCGGCCACCGCGGGCTCCTGCCGGCCCGAGACCTGCTCCGCCCGGCTTGCAGAACCTGTTTCCTTGTTCATGCGCGGCTGGGTGCCCTCGATCCGGGGCACTACCTGCATCCGACCTCAAGATTGCAGGAATCAGTGGTTCAAGAACGCCCCCGGCGCAAGTAAACCACACCGATAGGACCGGATTCGACCGGTGGCAGGATGGCAGGAGTTCGAAGCTGGGAGGTCCGGAATTTGAAGTGCGGGCCGGCGCCCCGCCACGGTAGCATGGTGCCGGTTATGCACAGCGGATGGAGACCGTTGCTGGACGCGTTGATCGGTGAACTGGAATACCGGCGGTCGCTGGGCGTGCGGTTCGTGGCCATCTCGGCGGACGGGCTGGCGGCGTTGAAAGGGCTGGGTCGGATGACGACTTCGAACAGCGGCGCCGGGCGCCGGCATGCATCCGTCCCCAAACGGCCGGCGGGCATTACCGCCCCGGAAACCGGGCAGGCCGAACGGCCCCCGCTGGCGCCGCGGGACCGTCCCTCTGGGGCGCCTGCCGCCCCTGCGGACCGCATCCAACAGGTTCCGGCATCCGATGCCGCGCGTGGGGCGGGTGCCCCGGCGGATGGCCCGCCGGGTTCGACCCCGGCAACTGGAGCAGCGGCGCTCCCCGGATTGTTCGCCGGCGATTCCCGCCCGGTGCTCGATCGGCAGGCGCGCCTGGATGCGTTCGAGGAGCTGCGACGCCGCGTTCTCCAGTGCACTCGTTGCCCGCACCTGGTTGCGTCGCGGAAAAACGTGGTCTTCGGCGTCGGGACGCCGGAGGCGGAACTGGTGTTCGTGGGCGAGGCGCCGGGAGTGGAAGAAGACGAGCAGGGTGAACCCTTCGTGGGGCCGGCGGGCCAATTGCTCACCAGGATCATCCATGCCATGGGGTTCACCCGCGATCAGGTGTACATCGCCAACATCCTCAAGTGCCGGCCGGATACACCCGGTCGGACCAGTGGCAACCGCAAACCCACACCCACGGAGATGGCGACGTGCTTTCCCTACCTGCGCGAGCAGCTTCTTTTGATCCGGCCGAAGGTGATCGTGGCCCTGGGCGCCACTGCGGTGGAAGGGTTGCTCGGCAAACCGCCGGTCGGAATCACCCGCCTGCGCGGCCAGTGGCAGGAGTGGGAGGGGATCCCGGTCATGCCCACCTATCATCCGGCTTACCTGCTGCGGAACCAGTCCCTGGCGGAAAAGCGCAAGGTTTGGGAGGACATGTTGAAGGTGTTGGAGCGGCTCGGACGGCCCATTACCGACCGGCAGCGGAACTACTTCACCCGGACCGGGAACGACCGGGGTTGACCGATCGGCACCGGCCGGGCCCCGTTGCGGGGACCCATGCGCCCGGAGTTTTTCCTCTTCCAACGGCAAAATATCCTGTTGACATCCGGTCCTTTAGGCCTAAACTGGCCGCGACTGACAGACGACCAGCAGCACTGCTTGGAGAGCTTATGAAAACGACAGCCACGTGGTTGAAAGGTTTCCTCGTCGCCGCAACGGTTTTGGCCTTCTGCTCCGCCGCCCTGGCCGAGACCAAGAACCTCACTGCCAAGGTCACGCGCATCAAGGGCGCCGCGCGTTACTCGACTGACGGCACCACCTGGAAGACCCTCCGGGTGGGCCAGGCCCTCCCGGCCGGGACGGTGATCCAGACCGCCGCCAACTCCATGGTGGACCTGGTGCTTGGTCCCGAGGACACCATCCGGCTTGCCCCGCAGGTGACGGAGAATCTCACCGTCCTGCCGCCGGCTGAGGTGATCTTCCAGCCGATCACCGGTCCCGACACGGTTCGGCTGTATTCGGACACCACGCTGGCGATTGACCGGTTGACCTCCACGACCACCGGGATTGACGAGGTTCGCGAGACGATGCTGGACCTGCGCGCCGGTGCGATCTTCGGCAAGGTCAAACGCATGAGCGCCGCCTCGCGTTATGAGGTGAAGATTCCCAACGGCGTGGCCGGTATCCGCGGGACCGTTTACCACATCAACGCGCAGGGCGTGGTCAGCGTGCTGGTCGGCACGGTGGTTCTGTCCGTTGTGGGACAGGACGGCCGGGTGATCACCCAGGTCATCAACGCCGGCTATCAGTACGATGTCCGCACCGGTCAGTTGACGCCCTTGCCGGATTCGCTGACGCAGGAAATGGCCTCGGCCATGCAGACCGTGGGCACCGGCGAGATGGCGCCTCCGACGGTCTACACGCAGGATCAGACCACGATCTACGTTTCGCCCACCACGGGCACCGCGGCTCCGGCCGGCAGCGGTTCGGGTAGCGGCGGCGGCGTCTGACAGTTTTCGTGGCTGAGTCAAAGCCTCTCCACCGAGGGCCAGGGCAACGGGCGTTGCCCTGGCCTTCGCGCTTGGAGCCCGTGGCGTTCGCGCGCAGACATGGGGTGCCGTTGGCGCTGACAGTCCTGGTGTCGGGGCTGTGTGCGCTGCCCATGCTCCTTTCGTGGGGGCCGGCCGAGCGGGTCGAGGCAATCACCTACGACTGGCGGGTACGCCTGGCGGCGGCGCGGCATCCGGTGGCGGCGACGAACCTGGGGTTCGTGGACATCAACGACGAGAGCATCCGGCTGCTCAAGACCGGCGCTCTCGACGCGCGATTCCGGTACGGACTCTACTGGCCGCGCCACGTGTACGGCCGGGTGCTGCGGGAATTGCACGCGCAGGGGGCGCGGGCGGTGGCGTTCGACATCCTGTTTGCCGAGCCGCGGGAGGACCACGCGCCGGTGAGTCTGCCCGCGGCAGAGGTGTCGGCCGACGCCGAGTTTTGGTCGCGCCTGTCGAAAAACCTGCAACCCTCCATCTTCCGGGACGGGACGCGGACGATGGCCCTGGCGGACTCGGACGCCTTTTTCGCCTGGCAGTTGCATCGGACGGGCATCGGTATTCTGGCGGCGGACCGGGGCGTGATGCCGTTCGACCTCCTGGCCACGAATGCGGCGGCGGTGGCGGACATCTCCGCGCACAAGGACATGGACGGTGTGTTGCGAAGGGTGCGCGCCTTCACGGTCTACCGGCTGTGGCATCCGTTGTTCCAAAAGGCGGCGGATGAATACGGGGTGGACCTGCAGCGGGCCCGGGTGGAGCGGGATCGGATCCTGCTGACCCTCCCGGATGGGACGGACCTGCCGCCGATCGAGTTGGATCAGCAGGGACGATTTGCCGTGCGCGATCTGGTGGGCGACACCACGCCGCCGGGATGGCCCGAACGTGCGCGACCTTTCGAGGAACGGCGTGTCTGGCACATGGGGATCGTTTTGGCCGCCCGGGCACTGGGGTTGGATCTGGACCAGGCGGAGGTGGACCTGGAGCACGGGCGGATTGTCCTGCGCGGCCCGGGTGTGGAACGGACGATCCCCGTGGATCGTGACGGCTTTTTCTACATTGACTGGACGATTCTTCCGAATCACCCGGCTTTGGTGGCGCGAAACTTCGTCGAGTTGCTGGCCGAGGACCTGCAACGGGAAGCCGGCCGGCCGGTGGATGCACCCCCGATCTGGAAGGATCGCCTGGTGGTGATCGGTTCCACCGCCACCGGCAATGATCTGACCGACCTGGGGGCGACCCCGCTGGCACGGGAAACGTTCCTGTTGAGCAAACACTGGAACGTGGCGAACTCGATCCTCACCGGCCGTTTCGTCCGCCGGAGCGGTCCGTGGGGACAGGTGGCCTGTCTGCTGCTGCTGGGAACGGCCGCGGCGGCCCTGACGTTGAAGGTGCGACCGCCGTGGTTGTTCGTCGGGCTGGTGCTGACGGGCCTGGCGTATGCGGCCGGAGCGGTTTGGCTGTATGACCGGCACCGGCTCTGGATTCCCATGGTGATGCCCCTGGTGGGAGGACTGGGCTTGACTCATGCGGCCCTGATGGCCTGGCAGGTCCTTTTCGAACAACGCGAACGGCGCCGGATCCGATCCGTGTTCAGCCGGATCGTCTCTCCGAACGTGGTCCAGGAACTTTTGCAGGCACCTTCGCTTTCTCTGGGCGGGCAGCGGCGGGAAGTGACGGTCTTTTTTGCGGACATTCGCGGGTTTACCGAGCTGACCGACCGCGTGCACGAGGAGGCGGAGGACCTGGTCCGGCGCCATGGTTGGTCGGGGCCGCAGGCCGAGGCCTGTCACGACGCCTACGCGCGGGCGACGTTGAGCACGGTCAACGAGTACCTGGCGTGCGTGGCGGAGGTGATCAAGCGTCACGACGGCACGCTCGACAAGTACATTGGCGATTGCGTGATGGCTTTCTGGGGAGCGCCGACGGCTCGGGCCGATCACGCGGCGGCGTGTGTCCGCGCGGCGATCGAGGCCCAACGGGCGGTGCGGTCGCTCAACGAGCGCCGGGCGACCTTCAATCGGATGCGCGCGCGCGAGAACGAGCAACGCCGTTCCGAAGGGCTGCCCCCGCTGCCCTTGCAACCGCTGCTTTATCTGGGCACCGGGATTCACACGGGCATGGTGACCGTCGGATTGATGGGGTCGGACCGGCACCTGCTGAACTACACCGTGTTCGGGCGGGACGTGAACCTGGCCAGCCGGTTGGAGAACATTTCAGGGCGGAGCCGGATTCTGATCACGCGGACCACGCACGAGCATCTGCTGCGGTTTGCGCCGGAGCTGGCCGAACGATGCCGGCCACTGGAGCCGGTGGTCCTGCGCGGGATTCGGGAACCGGTTCCGGTGTTCGAAGTGATGTGGGACGACGGGCCGGTCCGACCGGGACCGGGTGAGGCGGTCGGCGGGGAGTCGGACACGGGCATCCGAGGCCCCTCATGAACCGGATCCGGCCCCCCGCGGCACGCGGATGAGCCCGGGGGCGCGGACGTTCGCGCCCCTCTCAGGCCGATTCGGGCCGCCGCTCCACGATCTCCACGGCCGCGCGGTTCTTCGCAATCCGGTCGGCCGGCAGGTAGCCCCGCCAGTTGACGCCGGGATAAACGACCGCCCGCCGGCCGATGATGCTGCCGGGATTGAGGACCGCCTGGCAGCCGATTTCGGCGTAATCGCCGAGCAATGCCCCGAGTTTGCGCAGACCCGTGTCCAGGCGCCGGCCGTTCCATTCCACGGTGATGCTGCCGGGCAGGGACCGGAAGTTGGAGAGGATGACCCCGGCGCCCAGGTGGACGCGGTGCCCGAGGATGGAATCGCCCACGTAATTGAAGTGCGGCACCTGGGCGCCGTTGAAGAGGATGCTGTTCTTGATCTCGCAGGCGTTGCCCACCAAGCAGTTGTCTCCCACCAGCACGTGTTCGCGGATGTAGGCGTTGTGACGGATCCGGCAGTTCCGGCCGATGATGGCCGGGCCTTTGATCATCACGCCGTCCTCGACCACCGTGCCCTCGCCGATGAACACCTTGTCGCCGATGTAGGCCACGCCGTCACAGCGGTTTTTCAGTTCCGGTCGGACGGTGGCCTCGATGTACGCGGCCAGTTTGCGCAGTGGCTCCCAGGGATGTTCGACGTCTTCGAACAGGACGGCGTGATCGGTCTGGCTCAGATCGAACAGGTCACCGATGGTCAGCATGCGGTCAAGGTAGAGGGCGGGACCGGCACCGCAACCGTGAAGTGGCGCGCGCGGCAGGAACACGATTGTCCCGGAGACGGCGGCCCGGTAAAGTCGGACGCGACCGGTTTGGTGGTGGCTGCGGGAAGGGTTCGTCTGCGGGAACCGAAAGATGCTGGACTGGACAATCTACGTTTCGTTTTTGGGTGCCCTGGTCGTGGGACTCTGGCCGGGTCGGGCAACGGCGCCGGTGCGCTGGGTTGCTCTGGGGACGGCCCTCGCGGGCGCGGTGCTGGCCGGGCTGGGTTGGTGGGAGATCAGCCGGACCGGGGGCGCCGGGCAGACCTTGGTGAATGCGGCCTGGGTGCCGGAGTTGGGCATCCGTTACCATCTGGCAGCAGACGGTCTGAGCGCGGCTCTGGCGCTGCTGACCGGTGTCGCCGCCGTGGCCGGGGTGTTGTTCTCCTGGAACATCGAGCACCGGGTCCGCGAGTTCTTTGCGTTGTTCCTGTGGTTGGTGGGGGCGGTTTACGGGGTGTTTCTGAGCTTCGATCTTTTTTTGTTCTTCGTGTTTTACGAGCTGGCAATCGTCCCGAAGTACTTCCTGATTGCCATCTGGGGTTCGACCCGGCGCGAGTACGGCGCCATGAAGCTGGTCCTGTACTCGTTCGTGGGCAGTGCCATGGTGCTTGTGGCGTTGTTGGCGGCCTACGTGATGGCCGGGGCACAATCGTTCGCCTGGTCGGACCTGGTCGGCGCCGCATTGCCGCGCGGCTTTCAAATGTGGGCCTTCCCCGTGATGTTCACCGGGTTTGCCATCCTGGCCGGTTTGTGGCCGTGGCATACCTGGGCGCCGACGGGTCACGTGGCCGCTCCCACGGCGGCGTCCATGTTGCTGGCGGGCGTGGTGATGAAGCTCGGTGCGTACGGGTGCCTGAGGGTGGCGATGCCGTTGTTTCCGGAGGGATTGCGTCCCTGGCGGGTGGAATGGTGCGGACTGGGCTCGTGGCCGGAGCTGTTCGCCCTGCTGTCGGTGGTGGGGATCGTCTGGGGCGCGTTGGTCGCGCTGGCACAGCGGGATTTCAAGTTTGTCATCGGTTACTCCAGCGTGAGTCACATGGGCTTTGTGCTCCTGGGGTTGATGACCATCACGGTGCCGGGATGGCAGGGTGCCGTGTTGCAGATGGTTTCCCATGGGTTGATTGCCGGCCTGTTGTTCGCGGTGGTGGGGCGGATGATTTACGACCGGACGCATACGAGGGATCTGTCCGAGCTGGAACCGATGGGCCTGGGCCGGGCGCTGCCGTTCGCCGCCGGGACCTTTGTGCTGGCGGGCGCGGCATCGGCCGGCATGCCCGGATTCAGCGGTTTCATGGCCGAGGTGCACGTGTTGTTGGGGGCCTGGCAGAGCCGACCGATCCTGGCGGTGGTGACCGGAGTGGGCGTGTTGCTTGGCGCCGCCTACATCTGGCGCGCCATGCAGCGTGCGTTCTTCGGGGTGGCCCCCGCCGGGGAGGAGCCTCGCGCGCCGCGCGAGAGCCTGCCCCCGATGACCTGTGCGGAGCGGATCGGCGCGATCGTGTTGTTGGCCGGGGTGATCCTGCTGGGGTTGTGGCCCGGGCTGGTGTTGGAGACGGTTTCGCCGGTGCTCACGGGTTCGGTCTACGGCCCGTTGCAGCGGGGTGGCTTGTGGTAGGCAACGGCTGAAGGGGGACGGACGATGGAGCTTTCCTCTGAGATGGTGGGTGTGACGTATGGGGAGCTGTTGCGAGCCGCGGCTCCGGAGCTGGTTTTGCTGGCGACGGCGTTGCTGGTTCTGGCCGCGGATCTGGTGGCGCTGCGCGAGGCGTCGCCCCGGGTGCGTTGGTTGGTTACGGGTCTGCTGAGCTGGGTGGGTTGCGGAGCCGCGGCAGCCGTGCTGGTGTCGGGTGCGGGTGAGGAACCGGGTCGCACGGCGATCCTGGGTTTCGCAACGGACGGTCTGGCGGTATGGGTCAAGGGTGTGGTGCTGGTCTTGTCCGCGCTGACGGTGGGGCTGGCCATGGCCGCCACCCGTACGCGGCATGTGGGGGAGTACCTTGCGTTGATCTTGTTGGGCACGGTGGGGTTGATGCTCCTGGCCGGCGCCAGTGACCTGCTCATGGTGTTCCTGGCACTGGAACTGAGCAGCCTGGTGCTGTACGTGTTGACCGGTTTCGAAAAGCAGCGACCCGAGGCGGCGGAGGCCGCGCTCAAGTACTTCCTGGTGGGCAGTGTGGCAGCAGGGTTCACGTTGTACGGAATGAGCCTTGTGTACGGCGTGGCGGGGACCACACAGTTGCAGACCCTGGCCCACGATGCGGTCGGCGCGATGGCGGGGGTGACGTTGTGGGCCGGCCTGGTGCTGATGCTGGGCGGATTGGCGTTCAAGGTGGCGGCGGCGCCGTTTCACCTGTGGGCGCCGGATGCCTACGAGGCCGCGCCCACACCGAGCGCGGCCCTGATCGCGTCCGGGTCCAAGGTGGCAGCCTTTGCCGTCCTGGCGCGGGTGCTGATGACCGGCCTGCCCCAAGGGTCGGGATCGGCTGCGATCGGTTCCTGGGCGCCGGGTTGGACCACGCTGTTGGCCGGGTTGAGCGTGTTGAGCCTTTTTTGGGGGAACCTGGCGGCTCTGGTGCAGTCCAATGTCCGGCGGCTGCTGGCCTACTCGGCCGTGGCCCATGCGGGCTATGGGTTGCTGGGGTTGATTGCACATGAACGGGCCGGGTTGGCAGCGCTGCTGTACTTTGCGGCCACTTACGGTTTGAGTGCCGTCGGGGCGTTCGGTGTGGTGGCGGTGGTGGAGGCCCACTCGGGAGGCCGCGCGCGCGTGTCGGATTTTGCGGGGCTGAGCCGCAGGGCCCCGGGGGTGGCACTGTGCCTGATGGTCTTTTTGCTTTCGCTGGCCGGCATCCCGCCCCTGGCCGGTTTCTTCGGAAAGTTCTACCTCTTCCTGGCGGCGCTGGGCGCCGGGCAACCACTGGGACTGCTCTGGCTGGTGGTGCTGGCCGTGGCCCTGAGCACCGTGTCCCTGTACTATTACCTGATCGTGCTGAAGGAGGCCTGGGTCAAACCGGCCCCTGCGGACGCCGAAGCCGAGAGTTGGCGGCCACCGTGGCAGGTGCGGCTCACTTTGGGGGCGGCGGCGTTGGGGGTGCTGTTGCTGGGGCTGTTTCCGTCGGTGGTGTTGCGAGGTTTGGAATCGGCTCTGGCCTCCTTGTGAGGAGTTGACGAGGTTTCTCGCGGCCGGTTGGGGTTTTTGGGGGTCCGGCCAGGACCCGGGGGCAAGGCACGCATCCGGGGATCTTCGGATCGCATCCCGGCTGCGAATCCCTGCGACAGGATGAAAGAGTGGCGGCACAGAATCGGAGCCCTGCTGGGCCTTTTCACGGCTGCGGTCCCTGCGTGGTCTGCCCTCCCTTTGGCAATGCCGCCGGGTGAACCGGGTCTGCCGTGGGTGCAACGCCCCGAGCAGCCGCTGACCCTTCCCGGAGAAGCGATCCAGCGGGTGCCCGGCTCGGGCACGGTGTGGGAACTGGACGTGGCCGCGTGGGCGGAACGGCTGTCCGGTGTGCCGGTAGAAGGCGATCCGACAGGGGGCAAGGGCCCTGTTTGGGTCTGGCTGCCCCAGCCTGACGGCACGGTGACGCGGGTGTGGTGTTGGGAATCGCCGGTCATGGAACCGGCCTTGCAGGCGAGGTATCCGGACCTCCGCACGTTTCGCATCGCCGGCGTGGACGATCCGACCCTGCGCGGGCGTATCAGTTGGACACCTGCCGGGCTGCACGGGCGCTGGCGGACGGCGGGACGGGGCTGGTGCGTGGTGGAACCCCATCCGTTGGACGCAGCGGGGCTGCACCGGGTCTGCTCCCGGGACGCATGGATCGCCCCGGGGGACTGGCATTGCGAAACGGTGGCGCCGCCGCTGGCAGCCGCCGGGAGGGCGTTCCAACCGGCCACGGCTGGAACGGTCCTGCGGGTATATCGGCTGGCTCTGGCGGCTACGGGCGAATGGACGGCGGCCCACGGCGGCACGGTGAAGTCCGGGCTGGCTGCCATGGTGATCCTCGTGAACCAGCTCAATGCGATTTACGAAACGGAGGTCTCCATCCGCTTCGTGTTGGTGGCGCAGAACGATCGGCTCGTGTACACGGACCCGGCCGGCGACCCTTACACGGGCACCGACGCCTCCGCGCTGCTGGGGGAGAACCAGGCGACCCTGGACGCGGTCATCGGAGACGCCAACTACGATGTGGGCCATGTGCTGAGTCGGGCCAGTGGCGGGCTGGCCAGTCTGGGCGTGGTTTGTCGCAGCGGTCTGAAGGCGCGGGGTCAGACGGGGCTGGGCAACAGCAACGACGCGTTGTTCACCGACTATGTGGCGCACGAGATCGGCCATCAGTTCGGCGCCACCCATACCTTCAACGGAGTGCGGGGCACCTGCGGTTCCAACCGGGACGGTTCCACGGCCTACGAACCCGGCAGCGGCTCGACGCTCATGGGGTACGCGGGCAATTGCGCCGGGGACAACGTCCAGTTTCGAAGCGACCTGTATTTTCACGCCGCCAGCCTGGATCAGATTCTCCAAACGGCAAGCGGTTGGCCGGGGGGCTCGTGCGCGGTGCCGGTGGTCACGGGTAACCGGCCGCCGGAGGTGGACACGCCTCCGGCGGTGATCATTCCGCGCGGAACGCCCTTTGTCCTGACAGCCGCGGGCACGGACCCGGACGGCGATACCGTGACATTCTGTTGGGAACAGATGGACCTGGGCCCGGCAGCCCCGCTCGACTCGGCCGACACTTCCCAGGGCCCGTTGTTCCGTTCCTATCGCCCCACCACGGACCCCGCCCGATTCTTCCCGTCGCTCGACTCCCTGCTCCAGAATCAGACGAGTTTGACGGAAAAACTTCCGGAAACCGGTCGAACCATGCGTTTCCGGGTCACCGCCCGGGACGGCCGCGGCGGCGTCAACGGCGCGGAAACGGTGGTGACCGTGGTGGATGGGGCGGGACCATTCCGCGTCCTGGTACCAAACGGGGGCGAGACCGTCTCCAACAACCTGACCGTAAGGTGGGACGTGGCCGGAACGGATCAGGCGCCTCTGGCAATCACCCATGTGAACATCTGGCTCTCGACGAACAACGGCCGGACGTTCCCGCATCCGCTGGCGTTGCACACGCCCAACGACGGATCCGAAACGGTCGAGTTGCCGGAGCTGCTGACCACCCTGGCGCGGGTCCGTGTGGAGGCTGTGGGGCAGCCCTTTTTCGATGTTTGCGACGGAAGCTTCACCATCCGGCCGAACTTGCCCGCCCCCGTGGTGGACATTTGGGCAGCTCGCGTGGCGGCGGAAAGTTGCCAGCCCACAAACGGCGCGGTGGATCCCGGTGAAACAGTGAGCCTGGCGGTCACCCTGCAGAACCAGTCTCCCACGCCTGCGACGAACCTGGTGGCGACCCTGCTCACAGGTCCCGGTGTGAGCGAGCCGGGACCGCCCCAGGACTATGGGTTTCTGGGAGCCGGCCAATCGGCCACACGCCTCTTCAGCTTCAAGGCTTCGGGACGTTGTGGCGAGATGGTGCAGCTGAGCTGGGCCCTGACGGATGGGGCCCGTTCTTTGGGCACGGTGCAACGGACGATCATGCTGGGTTCGGTCCGGACCCAAACGGTCACCCGCGTGAACCCGGCCGTGCTTCGCATCCCGGCTTCCGGGACGGAAGGACCCGCGTCGGACTTTCCCTTCACACTGGTGGTCAATGGCATGACCGGTCGCCTGGCTCGTGTGCGGGTGATCCTCACCGGGTTGAACCACAGCTTTGCCGGGGACCTGGACGTGTTGTTGGTGGGCCCGCAGGGACCGCCCGTGTGGATCCTGTCGGATGTGGGCAACGGTACCAACGTGAACGCCACGCTGACCTTCGACGATTCGGCCCCGGCAGGGCTGCCCGCTGAGGGGAGCATCCGCACCGGCACCAATCGCCCCACAGCCTACGATCCCGACAGCGACACGGCGTTGACCACCGCGGTTCCGGGCCCGTACAGCACGAACTTGAGCAGTTTGTACGGGCTTGAACCCAATGGAACCTGGCGACTCTACGTCTGGGACGATGCCCCGGCGGATGTGGGAGAACTGAATTTCGGTTGGCGCCTGGAGTTGACCACCACGCAACAGGTCTGCTGCGGCTGGGTGGAACCTCTGCCGCCCCTCCTGGATCCCATCCCCGATCAGGTCACCGACGAGGACCAGCCCCTGCTGGCCGTTCCCCTCACCGTTCAGGATCCTGATACCGACCTGGCAGAGGTTCAGGTGTGGGCGTACGCGGCTGATCCGGCACTGGTGGGACCGACCGGCGCGGTCGTCCGTGGATCCGGATCGGTCCGGTGGCTCGATCTGTACCCCGAGCCGGACGCCTTTGGCGCGACCCGGATTCACGTGGTGGCCACGGACGGCCAGAGCGCCACCACGAACACATTCGAACTCACCGTTCGCCCCGTGAACGATCCGCCGGTCTGGGACGGGCCTGCCGAGTTGTCCGTGCACGCCGGGACGGTGGCTCTTTGGACAAACCGCGCCCACGACGTGGAAACGCCCGGCGACCGACTCCGATACACCTGGGCCGGGGACGTCCCCGATGGACCGTCGCTGGACCCCGAAAACGGGGTGGTGACCTGGCCGACGATGGACGCGGACGCCGGCCGCGCCATTGAAGTGACGATACGGGTGGAGGATGATGCCGTGCCCCCAGCCGCCGCCACCGGCACGGTCCGGGTGGTCATCCGGCCGCGGCCCGCCCTGGAGGCCCGCCTGGAGACGGATCGGGTCCTGACCCTGCAATGGGATGCCATTCCCGGCGAACGCTACCAGATCGAGTTCAAAGACCGACTGGACGCTCCACAATGGACCCCGTGGGGCACCGTCATCGTGGCAGAAACCGACCGGGTCCGCCTCCGGGAAACCGCCCCTGAAGGTTCACGGTTCTACCGGGTACGGGTGGCGCGGTGAAACGGTGGCCGGTAGGTCCCTCTTGTTTGCCGGGCCTTTGATCAGCTCCGCACCGCTGCAGAGAGGGCCGCCAGCCGCGCGGACGGGTGACCCATCCGGCCTTACCCGGCGCTCGATCCGCTCTTGGGCGCAGCCCGGCGCTTTCGAGCGACCTTTTTGTGGGTGCCACCCGGGGCGGGGCCGGCTGATTCGGCCTTTTTCGTGGTGGCTGCGGCCTTCTTGCGGTGTCCGCCTTTGGTGGGTGCGGCCGGCTCGGCTGCGGGTGCCGGTGCCGCCGAGGCAACGCCGATGACCTCCTCCAGGTACAGGTAGCGCCCGCAGGTGTCGCAAAGCTGGATGTCTTCGGCCTTCATCAGCTCGGAGATGACGCCAATGGGCAGACGCATGTGGCAGCCCGAGCACGCCTGCCCGCGCACGGGTACAATCCCTTTCTTGCCCCGCGCCATGAGCCGGTCGTAATGGCCCAGGATCTGCGGCGGGATCTTCGTGCGAAGTTCGGCGATCACCGCCGCGGCGTTCTTTTCGCGAATCTCCTCCAGTTCGAGTCCCTGGAGTCGAACCAGGTTTTGGAGCAACTCTTTCATGCTGTTTACCCCAACGTCCACCGGGATCATGGCCGTCCCGGAGCGTTTGGCCAATCAATTTTTGGCCCCGGGGGCAGCCGCCGGTCTACGCCAGGCGAAAGCTGATCTTGCGGATTTTTTCGGTGCCGAAGACCTGCTGCAGGCGCTGGAGAATCTCCCGGCGCCGAAACGTCACCAGCTCGGCCAACCAGGCATTGCTGTCCACGGCGACGTAGAGCGTCCCGTCTTTCAACCCGGTGGGATGAGCATGCGCGGTCACCTCCGGGTCCATCAACGCCTGCCAGGCCTGCACGATTTCAGCGTCCTGCCGGCGCTGCTCGAGTCGGAGATCGGCCAGGAGCTTCGGCAGCAGCTCGGCCGGCGTGCGGGCCCGGACGTGGAGGGATCTCTCGAGCTCCGTCAGGTCCGTCCGCCGCCACTGGGCAAGGGCCCGTTCGCGCGCACTGGAGGGCGGGGGACCGAGCGGTGGCTGGGGACGCGGCGGGAACATGACCGGTTGCGGCCGGATTCGTTGTTCAGGCCGGCTTCGGCTGGGCGGGACGTTCGTCCAGTACGAGCACCCCGTGCGGCGGCAGGTCGTAACTGCCGGATATGGTGGCCCCGGTGAGGTAGTCGTGCATGGGTTTGAGGAACTGGATGCGCACCTGCTGGCTGTGGTGGTTGAGCAGGAAGTACAACTTCACGTCGTCCTTCTGGCGCAGGCTGACCTCAACGGCCTCCGGCACCTTCAGCAGGGGATGAATGCCGCACAGGTTGCGCAGCCAGTTGACCAGGTCCCCGTAGAACTCCCGGCCGGACAGCGTGCCGATGTAGATGGCCTTCCCCGACCCGTAGTTGTTCAGGGTGATGGCGGGTTTGCCCGCGTAAAAGTCCTTCGTGTAGGTGGCCAGGATCTGGCACCCCTTCGGCTCGATGATGTCGCACCACACGCGCGCACTGTGCAGATGGCTGGTCTGGAAACCGCCCTTGAAACTGAGATGGTTCTCCGCGTCCGGCGGGAGCGCGTCAAACTCCACCACCTCGAGCCCGAACAGGTCCATGAGATCGTGGGGATAGCCGTCGTCGGGAGCGATGTGGTGCTCGTCCACCAGGCCGGTGCAGAAGGTTCCCACCAGGATGCCGCCGGTCTCCACGTAATACTTGAGCACCTGGGCCTCGGCCGCCGAAAGGAGGAACAGCGAGGGCGCGAACACCAGCTTGTACCGGGAGAGATCGTCTCCGGGCCGGGCAAACTCCACGGGGATGTTCCGATCATGCAGGGCGGCGTAGATCAGGGCCAAATGTTCCCGCAAATGAAAATGGCGGTTTGGATGCGTGGGTTCCTCCAGTGCCCAGTCGTTGTCATGGCTGAAGAGGATGGCCACGTCCGCCACCACCCGGGTGCCCTGGATCACCGGCGCCAGAAGCTTCATCTCCTCCCCGAGCTGACAAACCTCCCGGTAAACCCGGTAATCCTTCCGCCGGTGATGGGGCATCACGGCGCCGTGAAACTGTTCCGGCCCGAATCGCGGCTGGCGCCAACGGAAGAACAGAATGGCGTCCGCCCCCCGGCTGATGAGCTGGTAGGTGAACAGCCGCAACACTCCGGGTCGCACCAGGGAATTCAGCTCCTGCCACGTCACGTGCCCCGCCTTGTGCTCCAGAACCCAGAAACCCAGCCCGCCGTCCGGGGTGCGGATGTCGCTCTTCTTCAGCGATCGCAACAGGTCGATTTCAAACGCGGTCTCCGAGGAGCGCGGCCGGAGCACCGCCGCGCTCTGGATCCCCACAAAGTCCAGCACCTCCGCCAGATCGAAATGGTCGAACCGGAACACGGCCGGTTTCAGATTCGTGGTCACCGGCGCGTGCGGTGTGAGCTCCCGCAGGATCTCGGCCTGCATGCGCACGTACTGCACGATCGTGTCACTGCAGAATCGGCGCCAGTCCAGGACCAAACCCGGATTGTGCGGCGCCGGTGCCCGTTGCGGCATGGGCACTTCCTCCCAGTCCGAGACGATCTGGCCCCAGTGCCGCAGACCGAGCGCCTCGTTGAGCTTCTCGATGGTCTCGTACTTGGCCTTCAACCAAAGGTGCCATTCCTCCCGTGACGCCTCGTTGAAGGATTCTTCCGTGTCATGAGCGCCGATGGCGTTGTCAATCTGCCACGCCAGCAGGGCCGGATGATCGCCCAGCTCGCGCGCCATCGCTGTCACGATCTTGCGCGAGTACTCCCAGAACGCGTCGCTGCACAGGCACACCGCCCGGCGCGTGCCCGCGTGCAGGACCTGGCCACCCCTGTCCACCGGCAGGATCTCCGGGTGCTTCCGCGTCAGCCAGAGCGGTGGAGCGGCCGTGGGCGTGGCCAGAATGACCCGGATGCCCGCCTCGTGCATCAGGTCCATCACCCGCCGGAGCCAGCCAAACTCGTACCGGCCCTCCTCAGGTTCCACCAGGCCCCACGTGAATTCGCCCATGCGCACAACGTTGAAGCCGGCGTCCTTCATCAGGGCCACGTCTTCCGCCCAACACGCCTCGGGGTTTTCCGGAGTGCCGCCGTACGGAGGGACCCAGTGCTCGGGGTAGTAATCCACGCCGAAATACATACGCAATCTCCCGCTGGCCCGACGCTGTCACTCTAGCCGGGCAGCCCCACCCGCGCAACGGAAAACGGCCCCGCGGCACATCCGGCAGCCTCGTGCGCCGCGCTACGTCACAAGCGGAGGCCCGCCCGGGGACGCCCCTGACACAGGTCCGGAGGCCGTGACAGCGGAGCCACCCCGGGCAACCGCCCGACCAGATGCGGATATGCCGGCCCGATCGCACCAGGATGAACCCGGCCCGGATCCAAGCCGGCCCTCGCCTCGTGGGGCTGCGAAACGGGAGCATCCATCCCGGCGGAGGCATGCCGGCCACGAACCGTGCCGGCGCTGCGGAGCACACACAAATGGTGGGCGCTGCAGGATTCGAACCTGCGACCACCTCCGTGTAAGGGAGATGCGCTAGCCGCTGCGCCAAGCGCCCACCAGTTCGCCAGCCGCACCTTAGTCCAGCCCGCACCCTTTGACAATCCCTCCGCCGCACGGGGACAGCCCACGGCACGCCCGCCGGAAAAGCCGCCGGTCCCGCCACCGCCGGCAAACGGGCCGGGCGCACGACACGGTTCCCGTTCTCCCTGCACTCATCCATCAGTCCTCACGAGCCCCATCCCCAACGCCGCCCGGGTTCAAACAGCCCCCGAACACGATCCACCTCCCCGCTCCCGCCGCCGGCCCCGCCCCGGCAGGAGCCACCTAACCCAATGCATAAGTAAAACGAATGAAACATTTTGGTTTCTGAAAATCAAATTCTGACTTGCCAAACCGGCGGGTCATTAGGACAATGCGCGCAAAGAAAAGGGCAAGGGGAGAATTTCTGGGGTAGGGGTTCATGGGGTTGCGAGGGGAAGACAACAGGGTTGCCCTGGCGGGTCCGACGGCCTCGGTCAGGCCGGTTGCGGCGGCGGAGCAGCGTGCCTCCGGCTTCTGTGCCCACTGCGGTGCGCCGTGCGGGGCGGGTGCGGTGGAAGACCGCGACCTGCGTTTCTGCTGTGCGGGTTGTCGTTCCGTCTTCCAATTGCTGCATCAGCACGGTCTCGGGCGGTTTTACGAGCTCTCGACCCGGCCGGGTCTGCGGGTGACCGAACCGGCGCAGGCGGCCCGGTTTTCCCACCTGGATGATCCGGTGGTTTTGGAGAAGTTGCTGGATTTTTCCGACGGGCGGATGCATCGGGTGACCCTCCGCGTGCCCGGCATCCACTGTGTGGCCTGCGTCTGGCTGCTGGAGAATCTGTTCCGCCTGCACCGCGGCGTGGGACGTTCCGAGGTGAACTTTGCGCGCCGGGAACTCACCGTCGAATACGCCCCCGACCGACTCCGGCTCAGTGAACTGGCGGCGCTGCTGGCCTCGCTGGGATACGAGCCGGTGTTTCATCTGGGCGATCTGGGTGGCCGCCGCGAGGGCGAAGAGAGGCCGGTGCGACTGTGGATGCAGCTCGGCGTGGCCGGGTTTGCCTTCGGCAACGTCATGATGCTGAGCTTTCCCGGATACCTCGGTCTCGGGGAGGGCTCCAGCCCGGGGATGCGTCTGTTCCTGGGTTGCGTCTCGCTGGCGTTGAGTCTGCCGGCGCTGCTCTACAGCGCGTCAGATTACTGGCGGGCGGCGTGGCGGGCGGTGCAGATACGCTCCGTGACGCTGGACCTGCCCATCGTCTTGGGCATGGCGGCCTTGTTCGGTCAGAGTGTTTGGGAGGTGGCGACCGGGCGTGGTCCCGGTTACCTCGATTCCCTGACCGGTCTGATCTTTTTCCTGTTGTGCGGCCGCTGGTTTCAGAACCGGACGTTTGAGCGGCTGGCCTTCGATGGCGATTACCGGGCGTTTTTCCCGCTTTCCGTCACCCGGGTCACAGGGGAGGGGGGCGAGGAAAGCGTCGCGGTGGGCCGGGTGGGCGTGGGGGATCGGTTGAGGTTGCGGCATGGCGAGATGTTGCCGGCGGACGCGCGGCTGGTGCGGGGCACGGCCGAGATGGATTACAGCTTCGTAACCGGAGAGAGTGAACCTGTGGTGAGGCGGCCGGGGGATCTGCTCCACGCCGGGGGACAGCAGATGGGCGGCCCGATCGAAGTGGAGGTGGTCCGGCCGGTCTCGCAGAGTTATCTCAGTTCGTTGTGGGCCCGGTGGGAACCGGACGGTCGGGAGGTGTCCGATCTGAACACGCTGACCCACCGGTTCAGCCGCTGGTTCGTTGCGGGGGTGGGTGCGGTGGCCCTGGGTACGGCGCTTTTCTGGGGGCTGAAGGCCGGGGTGGCCGCTGCCTGCCTGCATGCCACGGCGGTGTTGATCGTGGCCTGTCCGTGTGCCCTGGCGCTTTCGGCGCCCTTTGCACTGGGGACGGTCCAGCGGTGTTTGGCGCGATGCGGCGTGTTTCTAAAGAAGAGCCAGGTTTTGGAAACCCTGGCAAGGGTGACGACCGTGGTGTTCGACAAGACCGGAACGCTCACCACAGCCGGATCGGATCGCATGCGCTGGTTGGGGGCGCCCCTGGGGGAGGAGGAGCGGCTGGCTGTCCTTGCCGTGGCCGGGGCCTCGACCCATCCATTGGCCCGGCAACTGACCTTGACCTTGCAGCGTGAGCTGGCGGTTCCCGGGTGCGACGGGCCATCCGTTGAGCGGAAAGCCGTTCCGGTGCCCCAGGCGTGGCGGGAGTTCCCGGGCCGGGGCGTGGAGGGCTGGGTCGCTGGAATGGACGTCTCCCTCGGTTCGGCCCGGTGGCTGCGCCAGCGCGGGGTGGTCGTGCCGGAGGGCGCGTTGCGGGCGGCGCATGCGGTTCACGTGGCCGTGCAGGGTCGGTATCGCGGGCGGTTCCAGTTTCAACGGGCGTTGCGCGAGGGGTTGGAGGGTTTGGTGTCCGGATTGCGGGGGCGTTTTCGGCTGGCCCTGTTGAGCGGCGACCAGCCCGGCGAGCGTGCGATCTTCGAGCGGTTGTTCGGAAAGGCGACCCCGTTGTGCTTCTGTCAAAGCCCGGAGAACAAGCAGGCCTTTGTGGAGCAGCTGCGGCGGCGCGGCGAGGTGGTGATGATGGTGGGCGACGGCCTGAACGACGCCGGCGCCCTCCGGGCCAGCGACGTGGGGGTGGCCGTGGTGGAAGACACGGGGACGTTTTGCCCTGCCAGCGATGTCATTCTGGAAGCCCGTCGGGTGGTGCAGCTTCCGGCCCTGCTGCGGCTGGGCCGCCGGGCGGTGCGGGTGGTGTACCTCTGTTTCGGTCTTTCCCTGTTCTACAACGCCGCCGGCCTGACCCTGGCGGTGCAGGGACGATTGTCGCCGTTGGTGGCGGCGGTGCTGATGCCGTTGAGTTCGGTGACGGTGGTCGCTGTGGCGACGGGACTGTCGTGGTGGCTGGCCCGTCGGTGTGGTTGGACCCCGGCGTCGGCCGGGTCGGAGGAGCCGGAGCCATGAGCGTGGTGTTTGGGTTGATCGCACTGAGCCTGCTGGTGGCCGCCGGGTTTCTGGCGGGCTTCATCTGGGCGGTCCGCTCGGGGCAGTTCCGTGACACCACCACGCCGGCCATCCGGATTCTGGCCGAGGACCCGCCGGTGACGCCGCCGGGGGAACGGGATGAGAACCCGAAACAAAATTCGACAGATCCTTCCTATGAACGCGGTTGAAACGTTTCGATATGACAATCGGATCGTCCGCGCCTTTGCCTGGGCGACGGTCTTCTGGGGCTTCGTGGGCATGAGCGTCGGCCTGCTGGCCGCCTGCCAGTTGTTTTGGCCGGAGCTGAACCTGAACCTGCCGTTCACCACCTTCGGCCGGATCCGCCCGTTGCACACGAACGCGGTGATCTTCGCTTTCGTGGGCAACGGCATGTTCACCGGCATCTATTACTCCGTGCAACGGCTGCTCAAGACGCGCATGTACAGCGACGCCCTGAGCTGGTTCAACTTCTGGGGCTGGAACCTGATCATCGTGGCGGCGGCCGTCACGCTGCCCCTCGGTCTGACCACCAGCAAGGAATACGCCGAGCTGGAATGGCCGATTGACGTTGCCATCGCGGTGGTCTGGATCGCCTTCACCGTCAACCTGCTGGGCACCATCCTGCGCCGGCGCGAACGACACATGTACGTGGCCATCTGGTTCTACATCGCCACCGCGGTGACCGTGGCGCTGCTGCATGTGGTGAACTCTCTCGAGCTGCCGGCCGGCTGGTTCAAGAGTTATTCGATCTTCGCCGGTGTGCAGGACGCGCTGGTGCAGTGGTGGTACGGGCACAACGCGGTGGCCTTTTTCCTGACCACGCCCTATCTCGGTCTGATGTACTATTTCCTGCCCAAGGCCGCGGAGCGTCCGGTGTTCAGCTACCGGCTTTCCATCATCCATTTCTGGGCGCTGATTTTCATTTACATCTGGGCCGGTCCCCATCACCTGCTCTACACGGCGCTGCCGGACTGGGTCCAGTCGCTGGGCATGGTCTTCAGCGTCATGCTGGTGGCGCCCAGCTGGGGCGGCATGCTCAACGGTTTGCTCACCCTCCGGGGGGCCTGGGACAAGGTGCGGCAGGATCCCGTTCTGAAATTCCTGGTGGTGGCGGTGACGGCCTACGGCATGGCCACGCTCGAAGGGCCCACCCTGGCCATCAAGAGCGTCAACGCACTCTCGCATTACACGGACTGGACGATCGCCCACGTGCACACCGGCGCCCTGGGATGGAACGGGTTCCTCACGTTCGGCATGTTGTACTGGCTGTTCCCTCGTCTCTACCGCACCCGGCTCTGGTCCACGCGCCTGGCGACCTACCATTTCTGGATCGGCCTGCTTGGCATGATGTTTTACGTCGTACCCATGTACGTGAGCGGGGTGACGGCCGGCCTGATGTGGAAACAGTTCAACGCGGACGGGTTCCTCCAGTACGGCAATTTCCTGGAGACCACCATGCGCCTGCTGCCGATGTACCGGCTGCGGGCCATCGGCGGCACGCTGTACCTGGTCGGCGTGGTCCTGATGATCATCAACCTCTACAAAACGGCGCGCAGCGGGCAGTTCGAGCCGGAGACGGAAGCCCAGGCGCCGGCCCTGCGACCCGCCCCCGCTCCGGCGGCCGCCCGACGCTGGACACACCGCTGGTTGGAGGGCGTGCCGGTGACGTTCACTGTTCTGGCCACGGTGGCGGTGTTGATCGGCGGTTTGGTGGAGATCGTTCCCATGCTCTTGATCTCGTCCAACGTGCCGCACATCGCCAGCGTGCGGCCCTACACACCGTTGGAATTGCTGGGGCGCGACATCTACATCCGGGAGGGCTGTGTGGGCTGTCACTCCCAGATGGTCCGGCCGTTCCGGTCCGAGACCGAGCGGTACGGTGAGTATTCCAAGAGCGGCGAGTTCGTGTTCGATCATCCCTTCCTCTGGGGATCCAAACGCACGGGACCCGACCTCCACCGGGTGGGCGGCAAATACCCGGATGCCTGGCACTACAATCACATGAACGACCCACGCAGCACCTCGCCGGGCTCGATCATGCCGCGGTATCCCTGGTTGCTGACGCAGAAACTGGATACGAGTTCGTTGCCGGCCCGCATCCGCACGCTGCGCCGGCTGGGCGTGCCGTACCCTCCCGGGGCCGAGGACACCGCCGCTGAGGAGGCCATGGCCCAGGCGCGGCAGATCGTCGAGAACCTCAAGGCCGGTTCGGTGGAGGCTGAACCGGACCGGGAGATCATCGCGCTGATTGCCTACCTGCAGCGGTTGGGTCGGGACATCCACCAGCCGGCCGGCGTGCCGGCCACGGCGGCCCGTCTGCCGGCTCCCGCACCGGCGCAACCGTGAACCGGGAGGGTCCATGTTGGAACATTTCGTGCGCAACATCGGCGGCATCGGCATCTATGGCATGGTGTCGTTGCTGTTGTTCTTCGCGGTGTTCGTGGGGGTGCTGATCCGGGTCTGCCGGCTGCGCCGCTCGGACCTGGAGGCCGCGGCGCGGCTTCCCCTGGAGCAAACGGCTGACAAACCTGCCCAAACGGAGGACGAGTCATGAGCGAACCGAAAGAACCCTTGCTGCTGGACCACGAGTACGACGGGATTCGTGAGCTGGACAACCAGCTGCCGCGCTGGTGGGTCTGGCTCTTCAATCTGACCATCGTGTTCTCGGTCCTGTACCTTCTGTACTACCACGTGCTCGGCTGGGGGAACCTCAGTGCGCAAGAGTACGCGGAGGAGATGCGCATCGGCGAGCAGATCAAACAGGCGGCCATGGCCCGCTTCGAGAAAGAGATGGAAACGCTGACGCCCTCGAAGGATCCGGCCGTGCTCGCCCAGGGTCGGGAGCTGTTCCTGAAGCTGTGCGCGCCCTGCCACCGCGCCGACGGCGGTGGCTTGGTGGGACCGAACCTGTGCGACGATTACTGGATCCACGGGCCGGAGTTTCGGGACAACCTGCGCACCATCTACCATGGCGTGCCCGAGAAAGGGATGGTGAGCTGGAAAACGGTGCTGAAACCCCGGGAAATCTACGCGGTGGGCAGTTACATTTACACGTTGCGCGGGAGCAACCCGCCGAACCCCAAACCGCGCGAGGACCAGGCTCCCCAATCCACCGGCCCGAGCATGTACGAGTAACATCCGCGTTGCATGGACGACACACGATCCCGGCCGGTTCCCCAGGGTCCCGTTCCCCTGACGGGCAACGGGCGGACGCCCCCGCCCGCAGTGCCGCGGTCGGACGATTTCCGCGATCACCTGGCCACGGCCGATGCACGCGGTCGGCGGATCTGGCTCTACCCGCGCAAACCGCAGGGGCGTTACACCCGGGCGCGCCGGATCGTGAGCGTGTTCCTCCTGGCCTTTTTGTTCGCCGGCCCGTTCCTGACCATCAACGGCAACCCGGTGCTCATGATCAATGTGGTGGAGCGACGTTTCTCGGTGCTGGGCCAGGTCTTCTGGCCGCAGGACGCCGCCATCCTGGCGCTGGGCTTGCTGCTGTTTTTCACCGCCATTGCCGTGTTCACCGCCGCGTTCGGCCGGCTTTGGTGCGGTTGGACCTGCCCGCAGACCGTGTTCATGGAGATGGTGTTCCGGCCGATCGAATACTGGATCGAGGGCGACGCGCCGGAGCAACGCGCCCTGAATGCGGCGCCGTGGACGGCCCGCAAGCTCTTCAAGAAGGTCACCAAGCACGTCATCTTCCTGGCCCTTTCCTTCCTGATCGGGAACACGTTCCTGGCCTATATCCTGGGCGGTCGGGCCTGGTGGGCACTCGTCACGGACGATCCCCGCCGGCACCTCACCGGCCTGGGGTTCATGCTCCTGTTCACGCTGGTCTTCTACGGCGTGTTCGCCCGGTTCCGCGAACAGGCATGCACATTCATCTGTCCCTACGGCCGGTTTCAGTCCGTTTTGTTGGACGAACACTCCATCGTGGTGGCCTACGACTACAAACGCGGCGAGCGGCGGGGCCGCTGGCGCCGCGACCAGTCACCGGCGCAACGGCGGGCCGCAGGTCTGGGCGACTGCATCGACTGCCGGCGGTGCGTGGAGGTCTGCCCCACGGGGATCGACATCCGAAACGGCACACAAATGGAATGTGTGAACTGCACCGCCTGCATGGACGCATGCGACGCGGTGATGGATCGGTTGGGCCTCCCGCGTGGCCTCATTCGATACGCCTCGCTCAACGGTATCGAGCGCGGAGAACGGCTGCGGATCACCCCGCGCATGGTCCTCTACACCTGCGTGCTGCTGGGATTGCTCACGGCTCTGGGTTTCATCCTGGCCACCCGCTCGCCGGTGGACGTCACCGTGCTGCGCGCCCCGGGCAGCCTGTTCCAAAAAACCCCCGAAGGCCGCATCAGCAACCTCTACCAGATGAAAATCGTCAACAAAACCGGCCAACCCATGCCGGTGGAGCTGAATCTCCTGGAACCGACCGGTCGCTTGACCGTCTTCGGTGCTCCCCTGGTGGTCCCGGCCGGCGACCTGATCCAGACCTCCGTCCTGGTCGAACTCGAACCCGGCCAGTTGCACAAGAGTCCCATGGAAATCCGGATCGCCGTTCAGCACGACGGTCGAACCCTGCAAACCATCCGTACGAGCTTTCTCGGCCCGGTGTCACCGACGCGACCATGAGCATGAAAGCTTCCGCTTCCCCCGCTCGTCCTTCGCTCTGGCCCCTGGGGCTGGTGACGGCTTTCGCCCTGTTCATCACCGGCACGGGCGTCCTCATCTGGCTGAGCCGGCAGGCGAACCTGGACCTGGTGCGGCCCGACTATTACGAGGCCGAATCGGCGCACGACGCCGAGCAGGCGCGCCGCCAGCGTGCAGCCGCACTGCAGCCGCGTCTGCGGGTGACCGTGGACCCGGCCGCCCGGCGTCTGCATCTCCAAATGCCGCCCGGACATCACAACGCCCGGGGCACCATCACACTGTACCGGCCCTCCGCAGCGGCCATGGACCGTGAGTTTCCGCTCCAGCCGGACGCCTTCGGGGCCCAGGAACTTTCCTTGCGCGATCTGGCCCACGGACTGTGGCGGTTGACCATCCTGTGGACAACGGCAGGCGAGGAATACGAGGAGACCAGCGAGTTCGTCCTGGCCCCAGGGTCCCACGGAACCGGCCCTTGATGGAATCTTCAGACTCCGCTTGATCCCGGGCTGACCGTGCCAGGGCCCTGGCCGCGGGTTCGCAGTGCAAACCAGACCGCTGCCGTGCCGGTCACCAGTGCCGCGACCAGGAATGCCCGGTGCATGCCCAGGCGCTCCCAAATCCAGCCAAAACCCACCGCCGCCGGAAGCGCCAGAAGCCCCGTCACCATGTGGTAAAGTCCGAACGCCGTCCCCTTGAGTGCAGGGGGGACCGCGTCGGCGAGAAAGGCGCGTTCTGCGCCTTCGGTGACCGCCGTGGCGGCCGCATGCAAGAGATACAATGTCATCAGTGCTCCCTGGGACCCGACCCAGGGCATGAGAACGAGCAGACCGGCCCGGAGAGGCCATCCTACCAGCAACAAACTCCTCCGTCCCCAGCGGTCCGCCGCCCGACCACACGGCCAGGCGCTGAGCGATCGCACGGCATGGGCTGCCGCCCAAAGAATGGGAATCTGATGGGTGGCCACACCGCCCTGATGAAGCCACAAGACCAGAAAAGCCTCCGGCACCGTCGCCAGCGCCACCGCACCCGCGGCCCCGACCAGATGCCGGAAGGCAGGGGGCAACCTTCCACCGGGCTCGACCGGTCCTGACAGGCCCGACCGGCCCGCTCCGGCAGGTTCGCGAACACCGAAGGCAACCAGAGCAATCGCCAGCGCGCCCGGGACGGCCGATGCGAGAAAGACCTGCTGCAGATCCGCCCCCAGCTTCAACAACGCCGCCGCGGCCAGCGGCCCCACCATGGCCCCGGCATGATCCATGGACCGGTGGAATCCGAATGCGTGACCTCGAATCGCGGAGGGAGCCGCGCCGGCGATCCACGCATCCCGCGGAGCCGTGCGCAGCCCCTTGCCCAGCCGGTCGCCAAATCGAAGCCCAAGCACCACCGCCCAGTGACCCGCCAAGCCGACACAGGGGCGCGCAAGATTGGAGATCATGTAACCCGCCACCGTGAGGGGCTTGCAGGCCAGGCCGCGATCGGCCAGCCGTCCCCCGACGAGTTTGAGCAGGCTGGAGGTCGTCTCGGCGATCCCCTCGATGAGACCGACCACGGTCGGAGCGGCGCCCAGTTGCACGGTCAGGAACAACGGCAGCAACGGCGCGATCATGTCGCTGGCCACGTCATTCAACAGACTGACGCAGCCCAGGACGATCACCGTCGCCGGCAGACGAACAGGATGAGCGCCTCGTCTTTCCATGCATTTCGCGCGGCCCGGCTGGTCGGCGTTCTCCCGTGCATCCCATGCGCCCGCCGGTGCGCAAAAGGATTCTGCACGCCCGGCCCACGGGCGTGCAACGGCCCGGCGAAGAGTGACGCTGAAAGTCCGGACCCGACCACTGCGACGGAAGGCGGGTCGGGGCCCGGGAGTCGCATCCGCCGCCGGTTCACCTGTTTCCGGGAACCGCTGCGTTGGGGAACCTCATCAAGTGCAACGCACCGACAATTTTTCGCAACCCACCGTTGGCGCCGCGCCAACCGTGTGGTGTTTACTCGCGCCCGTATGAAACGACATCTGCGAGTCAGCTTTGGCAGGGAACCGATGATGTTGGGGGGCTCGAACCTGCCTGTCTTCAATTGCCAGCGGGGCCGGCAGGCACTCAGATTCCGCGGTTCGGTTACCGGCTCGCCGGTCCGGCGCGTCTCTTTGGGGAGCTGGTTGATGGCAGGCACATTGCTCTGCATGGCCGGACCCGTGTGCGAGGTCGCCCGGGCGGCAGACAGCCAGGAAACCGTGCCTGCCACCAACGGGCCGGCCGCGCAGTTGCCTCCCATGGTCGTTCAAGGCGAGCCTGTGGCAACCGGCGGATGGCGGGTGGACAACACGCTGAAACTGCCCGCACCTCTGCACGAGATACCCCGCAGCATCACCGTCTTCGACGTGGAACAGATCCGGGAAATGAATTTTCGCACCCCGGTGGATACCTTCTACTACACACCCGGCCTGTTTCCCAATGCCGTGGGCAATGGCGCCTATCACTACATCGCCCGGGGCTTCCGGATGTTACCCGGCGACACCCTGGTGGACGGTTTCCAAGGTTTTTACGTCGGCGGCGGGCAGGCGCCCATGTCGCTGTACGGCGTAGAGCGCATGGTGATCCTCCGGGGTCCGGCTGGTTTGCAGTACGGCGCCGCCACGATGCCGGGCGCCGTCATCAATCTCATCACGAAAAAGCCGCGGCCGGAACCGCTGACCCGGCTGGATCTCAGCAGCTTCACCTACATCGGCGGCGGATGGGACCCCGGCGAACGGATCGGTTACGGTCTGGAGCTGGACTCCACGGGGCCGCTCGATCGTGACGGACGGGTCCTGTACCGGATCGTGGCCGCGGGCGACAACAGCGACATGTACACCGGGGACGTTGACTATCAAACGCGCTATTTCAGTGCCGCGGTCACGTTAAAGCTGGATCGGGACGGCCGTCACACCATCACCCCCCTGGTGCAGCTCTCGGAGAACAAGCGCCCGGGCGGGCTCGGGGTGGTGATGTCGCCCGCCACATCCCTCTCAACCTCCGACGGTCTGGCCGGCCCGATTCACGAGCATGACCTTTCGCCCTTGAGCGTGCGGCTGTGGGACGGTTCCCGGAAGGACAAGTTCCTTGTCGCCGGGTTCGATGCTCATTCGCATTTGGCCGACGCGTGGCTGGTCAACGCCGCCTACCGCGTGAACCATTACGAGACGGACATCCTCCAGTGGAGCCCCGTGGTCAACAGCGCGGCGCAGCGGAATCTGCTGGCGCAAAGCAATCTCGTGTACCGGACACAGTCCAAGAGTCAGGCGGACCGCCTGTATCACATGTTCGACGTGAACACCGTGTTCGAATTCGACCCCACGGACTGGTGGAAGAATCGGTTTCAACTGGGTGTCAACGGCCGGAAATACGACGCCGAAAGCCGATCCGCCACCGGGCCGCTTTCCACACCCCAGTCGCCCATTCACATCTACACGGGACAGGTGCTCGAGCCGGTGCGGGACGTCTCCACCGGCTGGGGGCCGGTCTCCACCAGTGACGAGTTCCATTGGAATCTGTACGCGCAGAACCAGGCCGCTTTTTTGGATGAGCGCTGGATCCTGACCCTCGGGATCGGCTACGGCCAGCAGCACTACGCCGACGCGCCCACCAGAAAAAGCGACGCCATCCCGATGGCGGGATTGCTCTGCAAGGTGACACCCGCGCTGGCCCTCTATGCAAGTTGCTCGACCAGTTATCAGCCTGCCGATCCGACGCTGGAGGATTACGAGGGTCGCAGTGGCGTGTTCGATCCCCAGACCGGGGTGAATTACGAGCTGGGCGCCAAGTACGACCTGCCACAGGGGCGTGCCAGTGTGGCCGCCGTGCTCTTCTGGACCGAGCGGGACAATGTCATCGTGCGGGATCTTTCCCGGGGCGACGTCAATGTGAACGGCAATCCATACTACGTCCAGGAGGGCGGCCAGCGCGCAGGCGGCGTGGAACTGTCCGCCGAGGTGCGCCCTGCCGAGGGTTGGCGGCTGAACGCCACGTTTGCCTGGATCGACGCCAGTTATGAAACCGGTCCGTTCCCCGAGCCGGTGGCCAAGACGCCCGAGTTCTCGTGGAGTTTGTACACACGTTACGATTTTCAACGGGGTCCGCTCGAGGGACTGGGCGCCAGCCTGGGCCTGGTCTGGCAGGACGAGCGCATGGCGGGCAACAGCGCCCGCAGCGCCAGCAGCCCGGATCCGCTGATGTTGCCGGCGTTCTGGCGGGTGGACGCGGGCCTGTTCTACAGGGTCAATGAACATTGGGACGTGGCGTTGCATGTCCAGAACCTGCTGGACGAGACCATCTTCGTGGATGGCACGACCGGTGCGAATCTGCAGGTGGCGGCTCCCCGGACGGTTACTTTGCGTGTAGGTTACCGGTTCTGAGGCAGGTTCCGTTCCTGTAACTCGGTGCCGCGGGAAGAGAAGAACGGGTTTGGCGGGCCGGATGGGTTTGGCGGCCCGCCGGGCCCTGCATGTTTGACCAGGAACACGTATGTGGCGCAGATGGCTCTTCTGGATTCACCTCGTCGCCGGTGTGGTGGCGGGTGTTGTGATTCTTGTCATGTCCCTCACCGGCGCATTCATCGCCTTTGAGAAACAGTTGGTTGCCTGGGCCGAAGGTGCGAACCGTAGGGCGGAACCACCGAACGAAGGCACCGCACCGCTGTCTTTGCAATCTCTGGTGGAACGGCTTCGTACCGAACAGGGCGGGCCGCCCCGGGCAATGACCATCCACGCCGATCCCTCGCTGGCGGTCGAGGTCATGATGGGCGGGGACGAACTTTTTTACTGGGACCCGTACACGGGTGAGTTGCGACCGGCGAGTGCCCGTGGGACGAGGTCGGTGTTGCGCGCGTTGACCGCCTGGCACCGGTGGCTGGGCCTCGAGGGCGAGCGACGGTCGTGGGGCAAGGCCGTCACCGGCGCCTGCAACCTGGCCTTTGTCGTGCTGATCCTCACCGGTGCCGTTCTTTGGTGGCCGTCCGGTCGCGGCGCGAACAGGTGGCGGATGCGATTGTGGTTTCGCCCCGGTGTGCGGGGGCGGGCCCGGGATTGGCACTGGCACCACGTGCTGGGTCTGTGGTGCGGCCCCGTCCTCCTGGTGCTGAGCGGCAGCGCCATTGTGATCTCCTATGCCTGGGCTGCGCGGTGGGTCCAAAGCATCGGCAGCACCGACGAGACCGGCACGCGGGTTCCGGCAGCCGAGGCGCGGTCTTCCGAAGCGGCCGCGGCACCCGGCGGACAGCCGGCTGCGCTGGACGAAGTGTGGGCACGGGTTCGCGAGCGGGTGCCGGACTGGCAAACGGCCACCATTCGCTTCGGAGCGGCGCCGCGCGGCCGGCCCGGCGCGGGAAGAACCGCCTCCGGAGACGGCAGGACCACCGCAGGAGCGGATTCGGAAAGGTTGGAAAGGGGCGCGCCGTCGGGAACCGCCGGTCCGGGTCAGCCGGACCGGGATCCCTCGGGCGGCCGGCCGGAGGGACCTCGATCCGGCGGTGCTCTCTCGACCCTCAGCTTCAGCGTACGAGAAAAGGGCGCCTGGCCCGTCTTTGCCACGGTCCAGATCGTGGCGGACGCGCGGTCCGGCCGGATCCTTTCGGTCCAGAGATTTTCCGACCAACCCCCGGGCCGGCGACTGCGCGCGTGGTTGCGCTTCCTCCACACCGGCGAAGCATTCGGTTGGCCCGGGCAGTTGATTGCCATGACGGCTTCACTCGGTGCGGTGGTTCTGGTGTGGACGGGACTGGCCCTGAGCTGGCGCCGGTTCTTCGCAAAGCGGACAGCCGTCCCGGCAGGGACAACGGGGCCGACCGGGCCGGTCTCCGGGACCGGTTGAGGGTCGGATCAAGTGCAATTCACCGACAAAAAAACGCAACCGACCGCAAGCGGCCTGACGGGCCCGCAGTTATGCTCGGTGACGGTGTGCGCAGATGGCGAGGCCGCACCCGGCTGACTGGTGGAACCGAAATGTTGCAGGTGCAAAAATCCATGCCGGTGAAGGAATGGTGGCCGGTCGGTGGAGTGGGGCGGTTCGACAGCCCGGCAGCGCGGTGGGCGGTGAAACGCCTGCCGGAAACGATGTCCCGTTGGGAATGGCTGCAACCGGCCCTGACCACCCTCTGGCTCTTTTGTGTCTTGGTGGGGACGGTGGGGTTGGTGGCACCTTATCCGGAGCCCGCGCAGCCGGTGGCAAAGCCCGTGCCGGCACCCGTCCAGGCCACGCTGCTCGACGTGCAGCTGGAATCCCCGACGATGGAGACCGGCACGCCGGCAGGTGCCCGGACGGACGAGCCGGTCCGATTGGCTGCGCCCGTGCCGCGGGATCCGGTACCGGCCGTCCCGGCGGCTGCTGCGATGCCGGACCTGCCCGTGCTGCCAGACATTCCCTCGGATGCCTTTTCCGAGGCTGACACCGCCGGCGCGGCAGTGCCGGCGGTTTCTGCGCCCGGACCTGCGGCCGTAACGGGGCCGCAGCGGGGTGGCACGGAGAGTTCCGGAACGACAGACCTGGCCGGTGGCGCCGGCATGCCGGGTGGCGTGCAGACGCTGGTGTGGGGCAGGGGTGAGGGACGCCAGCCCGCGCCTCCGTACCCCTGGGAGGCCCGGCGCCAGGGGCAGGAAGGGACCGTGCGCATCCGGTTTTGCGTGGGTGCGAACGGCCGAGTGTTATGGGCGGAGACCTTGGAAGGGTGTCCGTGGCCGTTGCTTCGGGAGGCGGCGCTGCACACGGTCCGTCGTTACTGGCGGTTCCGGCCCGGTGAGGTGAGGCTTTACGAAGTGGAGATCCGTTTTGAACTGGCCCGTCGGGACTCGACGGGTCGCGCGTGAGGGCGACTCATGTTGGCGAATGTCGTGGTGCATTGGTTTGTGGCGGGCGGGCCCATCATGTGGCCCATTCTGGGTTGCTTGCTGCTGGCCGGCACGGTGTTGGTGGAGCGCATCTGCTGGTGGTGGTCGTTACGGAAACGGCTGGATCCCCGGCGGATCGAGGAGGTACTGGCTGCAGTGGCGGAAGGCCGGTGGGAACGGGTGGTGGAACTGACCCGTGAATCCGAGGACCCGTTTTTGGTGACGTTGCGCAGCGGCCTGCGCAATGCGCACGTCTCCATCGTCGGAGCCATGCAAATGCGCGCCGCCGAGTTTCTGGATCAGGCCGAAAAACGACTCTGGGTGCTGAGTACGCTGATCACACTGGCGCCCCTGCTGGGGTTGCTGGGCACGGTCGTGGGGATCATGCAGTCGTTTCATTTTCTGGGAGACCAATCTTTGGCGGCCACCCGCATCAGTGGGGGAATTGCCGAAGCCCTGATCGCCACGGCCTCGGGCCTGTTCATCGCGATCCTGTGCCTGCTGCCGTACAACTGGCTGAGCCGCCGGCTCATTCGCATGAGAGGGCGCCTGGAACGCTGGATCAACCACGTGGAACTGCTCCTCCAACCGGATCGGGCCCGCCAAGTGGACTGGCAGGCGATTGTGGGCGGAGGGGGGCCGGTGACCGTGACCGCCGCACAGGTGTTTGTGGATTTTTGAGGAGCCATGCCGGTGACGTTGGGACCACGGGAACCCGGCGAGCAATCGCCCCGGATCGAGATCATTCCGCTGATCGATATCATGTTCTTTTTGCTGGCGGCCTTCATGTTGGTCAGCCTTTCGATGACCCATCTCGACAGCGTGCCGGTGCAGCTCCCCACGGCCGCCACCACGGAGACCGACGCGGGCAGGATCACGATTCATCTGGTGGTGGACCGCAACGGGATGATCTGGTGGGACGGTCGGGTGCACGCCCCGGCCGAACTGGCCGCCCGATTGGCGGAACAGTTGCAGGGTCAATCCGATCCACGCGTCGTGATCAGCGGCGACGGGGAGGCCCGACACGCCGATGTGGTGCGGGCGTTGGACGTGATCCGGGCCCTGGGCGTTCATCAGGTCACCCTGCACACCCGGCCGGCGGAGCCACGCTGACATGCAACGCCTGCTTCCGTGGATCAACGCGGTGGCCATCCCGGTCCTGGCCGGGCTGTGCGTCGTTCAGTGGTGGCACGACCGTGACGTCCAGTTGCGCCTGCGGCAGTGCCGGGAGGAATTGTCGCGTTCCCATGCCGAACGGCAGGAACTGGAAACCCGGTTGGAGCAGACGCAGGCCGATCTCGAGCTTTTCCGAGGCCGATACCAGGCGAGCGAGCAACGTGTTGCCGGGTTGACCACGGAGCTGCACCAGCGCACCGAGCAGTGGGAACGTTGCATGGCCGAGGCCGGGCAGACACGAGCCGCACTGACGAACTGGATGGAAGCCGTGCGTCTGCGAGATGAGAAGCTGGAAGAGGCCGCCTCCCGAATCCTCGAATTGAACACGCGCCTCGAGGAACTGGCCGACCGGTACCGCCAGTGCGTCACCAACCACCAGGCTCTTGTGGAACAGTACCAGCGGCTCCAACAGCGGCAGGACTCACACGGGCGCCACGGCGAACATCGGCAGGGGCCGCCACCGGGTGAACGGCGCCGGGACAGCCCGGGGGCGGACTGAAGCACGAGTCCACCCTCATCGGACCGGGTGGTTGCCCGCCAAGGCCCCCCGCCGGAACCGCCGGCTTTTCTTTGCAGCGAGGGGACTCCTCGTTCATCCGCGTCGGTCGTCAGGCGAGGGATTTGGCGATTGTCTGGTCGCCGACGGGTACGGATACTGCAGGCATGCGCAACCCGATCCTGGTGGCCCTTGACGTCCCCACAGCCGAACAGGCACTGTCGCTCGTACGCGAACTGGCGCCGGTGGTGGGAGGATTCAAGGTGGGCAGTGAGCTGTTTACGGCGGCGGGACCGGACCTCGTGCGGAGCATCCGGGCCACGGGCGCCTCCGTCTTCCTGGACCTGAAATTCCACGACATTCCCCACACGGTCAGTCGTGCCGTGGCGGCGGCGGTCCGGTTGGACGTCCAGATGTTGACCGTTCACACCAGCGGCGGCCTGGCCATGTTGCAGGCGGCCGAACAATCCGCCCAACACACCGCCTCCCAGACCGGGCGCACGGCACCTTTGGTCCTGGGGGTGACCGTCCTCACCAGCCTGGATGGAGCTGCGCTGGCCGAGGTGGGCTGCGACGATCACGTGGGCCGGCAGGTGGAACGGCTGGCCTCGCTGGCTGTACGCGCCGGATTGCGCGGACTGGTCTGTTCGCCGCTCGAAGTGGCCGGCCTGCGTCAGGTGCTGCCGACACGCATGCAGTTGGTCACGCCGGGGATCCGCCCGGAGGGTAGTGATCCCGGCGACCAGCGCCGGACCCTCACCCCGGCAGAGGCCCTGGAGGCCGGGGCGGATTGGCTGGTCATCGGACGCCCCATCACCGCCTCGCCCAACCCGCGCGAGGCGGCGGAGAAGATCCTTGCTTCATTGCCAAAGGACAGGAGGTCGTAAGGCCGGCCCGCGCGTCCCACATGCGTGCGCTTTGCTCGTGAAACACTCATGAAACCGTTGATCGTGATCGCCTCGATACAGGCCCGACGCGGTCGGGAAACCGAACTGGAACAGGCACTCCGGGACCTCATCGCTCCCACACGCCGGGAACCCGGCTGTATCCGGTACGATTTGCACCGGTCGCAGGATCGCCCCGGCCGGTTTCTGTTCTACGAGATTTGGACCGACCGGGCACACTTGGAAGAACATCTGCGCCGACCGCATCTCCAGGCGTTTCTGGCCCGTGTGCCGGAGCTGGTCGAAGGTGAGCCGGAACTCACCTTTTGGGAGCAGGTGGACTGAAGCCGCCTGGGACGACCTGCGAAGCAGGGCCGTGGAAAGCGCGGCCTGGCTGGTGGGGACGCCCGGGGGCGGGTTCCCGATCCCGCCGGCCGCCGCCTTGGAAGCGCGTGCCAGGCCGCCGCAGTGGCGGAGGCCGCGGCTGGAGCCGACCGGAGAGCTTGCATTCGGTCAGGTCCGCGAGTTAGAACCAATCCGCATCAAAGGGCGCAGCGCAAACGATCTCTGGAGGATCTCGATGAAACCATCATGGAGGATGCATGCCCCGCTGGGGCCGCTGGTGCTCGCAGGTTTGCTGGCAGGGACGACGCCGGAATCAGTTTTCTGGGGTCCGGTTTGCTGTCGGGCCGCCGAGGAAACGTCCGCTTCATGGCGGGAGTTGTTCAATGGACGAGATTTCACCGGCTGGCGTGCACCCACGGGAGAGTGGCAGGTGGTGGGCGACGTGGAGTTGGATCCGGCGGATCCCCGGCGGTTGCGGCCCCGGGAGGGATCGGGTGTGGCCTGGAACGGTCCGAACGGCCGCACGGTGCACCTGGTGTCGGAGGAGGAGTTCGGGGATGCGGAAATCCACGTGGAATTCTGCCTGGCCCGGCGTTCGAACTCCGGCGTCTATGTCATGGGCCGGTACGAGGTGCAGATCTACGACAGTCACGGCGTGGAGCGGGACAAGTATCCCGGGATCGAGTGCGGCGGGATTTATCCCCGTTGGGTGAACGGCCGTGAGGTGGAAGGTCATTCTCCGAAGGTGAACGCCAGCCTGCCTGCGGGCCGGTGGCAGTCGTTCGACATCCTGTTCCGCGCGCCCCGGTTCGATGCGGAGGGACGGAAAATCGAACCGGCCCGGTTCGTCCGGGTGTTGCACAATGGTCAGGTGGTGCACGAGAACGTCGTGGTCCACGGGCCCACACGCTCGGCCTTGTTCGAGGACGAAAAACCGGTCGGTCCCCTGATGCTGCAGGGCGATCACGGTCCGGTGGCCTTCCGAAACATCCGGGTGCGGGCGTTGCACCTGCCCTGAAGCAGGACTGCCGGCGCGGCGCGGGAAACCGCTCCGCTCATTCGGGTTCGATCCGGTAACCGCGCGCGGGCACCAGCCGGCCGTCCGGCGCCCGCCACGTCGAGTCGCCGAAGTTGACGGTGATGGCGATCCCGTTCCCGAAGCGGGTTTGCTGGACGGACCGGTCGGGCGTGAGGAAACGATGGTCCGTCATCTCCTGGTACCCGACGCGACGCACGACCGGACACACCGTGCGATAGGATTGGACGAAGCGTTCTTTTTGTTCCGCCCAGAGTTTCCGGTCGAACATGAACATCGGCGGCGTGCCGTACAGGAGGTTGAAGAGGTCCCGCAGATCCCACAGGGCGGGCAGCTTGTTGCTGTAGTCGCCCCAATACCAGTGGGCCACCACACAATCATGATAGACCAGTTCCCACAACGGCAGACGATATTGCCAGCCGAGCTGGTAGCGGCGCACCCGCGGTGGGACTTCGGTCCAGATCCGGCTCATGTTGCGCCCGGCGTCGGGCACGCGATAGGGTGCGAGACTGAGCATGCCTTCGAAGTAGTGGACCCAGGGCACGGCGGCGTCGTGACCGGTTTCTGACCCGGTCACAAGGCGCATTTCTTCACTTGTGAAGCGGAGTAATTCGAGACGGTGCCGGCGGCTTTCGGGCCGCGTCATGGGATGGGAAGGATCATAACACTCGCGCCAGGGGCTGGCCGTGGCGGTGTCAATGAAACGGGCCCGGTAAGCATGCGTGCGCAACTCGGCGCTGATGCGCGGTCGGGCATGTGAAAGTGCCCGGCTGTCACACAGCACCCCGCACGGAATGCGCGTTCCGTCGCGAGTTTCCACCTCCCAGCCCGGGATCCAGCGGCCTTGCCTGTCGCGGACCAGATCCGCCGGCCACGCTCCTCCGGGCCAGTCGGGATGAATGTGCCGCAGCCGGGGAAACTGCGCAGGATCCATCACGTCTTGATAAATGTCGTACCGTCCCGCCAGAACACCCAGCTCGTTCAGTTGTCGAATGGTTTCGGGGGATTGTCCCTGGCTCCACAGGATGCGTTCGATGCCGGCTGCCTGCATCTCCCGCACCAGTCGGACCGGATCGCGATCCCAGCACCAGACGTTCACCGCGCCCACGAGCAGGTCCACATGCGGGTTCAGCCGGCGTTTCTCCTCCAATGTTCGAAACCGGCCGGTCTCCTGTGCGTGCCTCCGGTATCGTTTGGCCATGGCCACGTGGCCGCCACGGTCGAAAAAGACGTACCGGATGCGCCGCGGATAGCCGTACCGGCCTCGTTGCGCTTCCCATTCCGGGGCCACCACAAGACGACCTTCAATCCGATGGAGGCGTATGGCGGCGTCGTCCGGTGTCTCCAGTATCGCCGCATGCCCGGCCGTCCCGTCCGTGACTCCCCAGAACGCCATGCAGATGCCGTGTCCGCCGTAGGCCACCAGTCGGAACAGCTCCACGTCCGGGTCCTCCACCGGATAGGAGATGCCCTCGTTCATGGGCAGCACCAGGTATTGCCCCGGCCGGCTTTCAAACGGATGCGGAAAGCGCAGCGGTCCGTCTTCCAGCGGGCCGGAGCCACTCAGCTCCACGATGAGTTCCGGCTCCCCCGGCACGCTGCGCACGGTCATCCGCAGGGCATGATCCCGGCGCAGATCTTCCAGTTCGAGTTCGCAACCGCCGCCCAACGCGCGGACCTGGAGCACCCGCATCTCACGGTGCAAGGGAATCTGCCGCCAGACCATGCCGGTCCGCCGATCCTGCACCTGCAGCGTGGCTTGCGATGTGTGGATGGTGATCGAGAGGACTTCGTTTTCCCACCGGAGAACCGCCGGCAGCCTGGGATCAGGTTGGCGCGTGGACGCAACCGTTGGCTCCCACACAACGTCGTCGATCCACACCGTGACCGGTCCGGTGCCAATGAACCGGGGCTGCAGCTCCGTGATGCCCTCCGGCACGACCCATCGGATGCGGATGAACTGCCACGAATCGGCCTCTTCGATCGGCCGGGCGCCGTACGTCCAATCCTGTACCTGTCCATTGGCGTCCCGGAGCGAGGCACAGACCAGGGCGGTTCCCGACCCGGACTTTCGCACCCAGACCTGCAGCCCGACCACCTGGCCGGGCACAACCGCCAACCGTAGCTCCGGTTCCAGGGCCCAGTCCCGCGTGCCCGTGTGCTCCACCCGCGCAGCTGCCCGGCCCGAGTGCACCACGTGGTTGTCCAGAGAAAGGCGGCCGACACCGGCATCACGCGTCCAAAGCGGCCGCCAACCGGTCAGACCGGCTTCGAAACCGCCGTTGGTCAGGCTGACAGCAGAGATGCAAGGGAACCCGGCCAGCCACAATAGCACCAGAAAACCGGCAAACCGTGCGCGCTTCTTCATACGGGCTCGGACGCTCATCCCCACACTCCTCTTCAACCCCGATCGACAGGCCCGCCAACTACCGGAACAGACCGCCGGGCACTCCACTTGCAGCAATCGCCAGCCTCACAGCACCCGGCAGAACCTTTCAGGCCCGATGGTCGAATCGGTATAGGCCTGCCTGCTCGGCGACCTCGCGCGCCCGACGCCACTCGGCCCGGGTGATCCGCCGCTGCAACTCCGGGTAGAGCCTTGCACCAGCCGGACCCAAAACACGACCGGCCGGATGGTACTGGTCCATGAGATTGATGTACGTGTGAGGCGAGATCTCCCGCACCAGCCACCCGGCGATCTCAGCCGTTCCGGCCAGGTTCCCGGGCATGACAAGGTGCCGGACCAACAGGCCGCGCCGGGCCAATCCGTGTTCGTCGAACTGGAGATCTCCAACCTGACGGTGCATCTCCCGAATCGCAGCCCGCGTCCTCTCCGGATAATCCGGCGCGTGCGCCAGCCGCCGGGCCGCCTCCGGAGACCAGAACTTGAAATCAGGCATGTAGATGTCCACCACGCCATCCAGCCACTGCAGGGTCTCCACCGAATCGTACCCGCTGCTGTTGTACACGATGGGCAGTCGAAGCCCCGTCTCCGCCGCCAGCGCAAGGGCCTCGAGCAACTGGGGCACGACGTGCGAGGGGGTAACCCAGTTGATGTTGTGACAACCGGCCGCCTGTAACCGGAGCATCACCGCGGCCAGCTCCCCGGCGTTCAACAAATCCCCGGCCGGCCGATGGCTGATGTCGTGGTTCTGACAAAACACGCAACGAAGATTGCAGCCGCCGAGGAAGATCGTGCCCGACCCCTGCCAGCCGCGCAGGCAATCTTCCTCACCAAAGTGCGGAAACGCGGACGCCACACGGGCCAGACGCCCGATTCCGCAGAAACCCACCTCCCCTGCCAGGCGATTCACCTCACACCGGCGCGGACAAACGCGGCACACGGCCAGTGCCGACCTGGCCTGCTCGGCCCGGCGACGCAGCTCGCCGCTCTGCGCCAGTTCCAGATAGGCCGGCCATGTTCGCGGCCGACTCGGTCGCTGCGCGGCAGGCTGTGCGGGCGCCGCGGGCCCGGTGCCCGCCGCGCAGCCGCGCGCCGATGGATTCTGCTCCCGATCCACCGCGGGTTGGTCCTTCATGGCTCGTTCAATCCCGGTTCTGCAGGGCCCGGGTTCCCGGCCTCCCCGTTCGGCATCCACAACGCCACATCAATATACTGCCCGCCGCGGGTTTGATGACAATGGACCGCCAGCACGTTGGTGCCCGGGCGCAGGGCCGCCCGTGCCTCGGCGCCCAGCGGTACCGCCACATAATCCGTCGTGTAACCCTTCAGTTGGGCAATCAGCACCCCGTTGATCCAGACCGTGGCATCCTCGTCGTGGTGGACCAGCAGTTGCACGTTTTCGGGCACCGGATCCGGACAGGTGAACACCCTGCGCAACCACAGGTCCGGCCCCGACCAGGTCGTCTGCACAAAGGCCCCAGGAGTCCCGTAGGTGCCGAACCCGCCGGATCCCTCGGCCCAGTCGGCGTCGTTGTAACCCGGGTCATACCAACCTTCGGGCGGGCTGGTGATTCGGTACCGCCACGTAACCGGCTCGAGGAATGCGGGTGGCGAAAGGAACCGCCCCGGCCAGGGTGCCGACGGATCCCGGTTGACGCGCAGCAGAAAGGCCGGATCGAGCTTGCTCAGCGCACGGTCGTAGGTGAGCAGGCCGTTGCATTCGGTTTCCACGTCGGTCGTCTGAGTGTAGACGGCGGCGCTCAGGCCGCTGACGCGGTGGAGCTGCCACACCTGCTGGAGCAGACGTTGGTACCGCGCAGCCAGGGCCGCGGCATCCGGCAGCATGACGTACCCCCAGAACTGCGTGGACCACGTGTGCCCGGGAACCGCCAGGCCGAGCCCGCCAAACTCACCCAACACCGCCGCACGGGCCGGCTCCGGGGGCGGCGAGACCGGCCCCGGATAACTGTGCACGTCCACCAGATCACCCACCTGCCGGTCCGTCCATCCGCTGGCATTGCTCACCAGGCGGTCGGGATCCAGTTCCTTCACCCAGGCCGTCAGACGCTCCGTGTCGTACTGGCCCCAGCCCTCATTGAACAGCACCCAGACGATGATGGAGGGATGATTCCGCCGGGCCTCGATCATGCGCTGGAGTTCCACCTCGAACTGCAGCCGCGTCTCCGGCGAATGATTCTCGCCGCTCGGCATGTCCTGCCAGACCAGCAGCCCGAGTCGGTCACACCAGTAATACCACCGTTCCGACTCCACCTTGACGTGTTTGCGGGCCAGGTTGAACCCCACATTCTTGAGAAACTGCAGGTCGTGCCGGATGGCCTCGTCACTGGGCGGCGTGTAAATGCCGTCGGGCCAGTAACCCTGATCGAGCGTCCCAAGCTGAAAGATCGTGCGACCGTTCAGCGCGATGCGGGCCCGGCCGTCTTCTCCCGTTCGGAGCGTCACCGTCCGCAACCCGAAATAGCTGGTCACACGATCCAGCGGTTCGCCCCGCCGGACCAGCGCCACCTCCAGGTCGTAAAGAAACGGGTCTTCCGGCGACCAGTGACGCGGCTCGGAAATCCGGAGCCACAGCTCGCGAGCCGCCGGCCCGGTGACACGAGCCACTTCCCGTCCCTCCGCCCGGGCCACCGCCACCACTCCCAACTCATCGTCCGACCCTGAAGGGTCCACACGCAGGCGCAGCCCGTTCAATTCTGGCCGGAGCACCAGTCGGTTGATACAGAGCTGCGGCACCGGCTCCAACCACACCGTCTGCCAGATGCCGGACGCCGGCGTGTAAAAAATCCCTTCATTCCGATGCGCCTGTTTGCCACGGGGCTGACCCCCTTCCGTGGGATCCTGTACCGCCACCAAAAGCTCGTTCTCATCCTGAAACCGCACGGCCCGGGTGATGTCGAACGTGAAGGGATCGTAACCCCCCCGGTGTTCGCCCACAAAAACCCCGTTGACCCATACCCGGCACCACCAGTCCACCGCCCCGAAGTGCAGTCGCAGCCTCCGCTCCCGCCACGAATCCGGGACGCGAAACGTGCGCCGGTACCAGAGTCGCTCGTCCGGGCGCAGGCGCCGGCCCACCCCGCTCAAAGGTGATTCGATGGGAAAGGGCACCAAAATCCGCCCGTCCCAGGCCGCGGGTGGTTCGGCCTGCGAAACCGGCTTCACGGCATACGACCACAGCCCGTTGAGGTTTTGCCAGTCGGGTCGCACCATGGTGGGCCGCGGGTACTCGGCCCAGACCCGGTCCGGGCTCACCTCCTCGGCCCATCGAGTGGTCATGCTGCCCGGAACGATCCTCCAGGAGGCGGCCGTGTCCGTCTGTGGCTGGCCCTCCGCATGCGAGGCGGCCACCAGCCAACCCGCCACCGATGGAAGCGCACACCACGCCGCAACAAACGCCCGGCCTCTGCCCCGCTTTTTCACCGGGGCAATCCTTCTCCGCCGGGCCCGATCCAAACCCTTCTTCCTAGCGGCGCAGGTATTTGGCCACCGCTTCCGTGCGGGAGCGGACATGCAGTTTCTCATAAATGCGCCGGATGTAGTTGCGAACCGTGTGGATGCTCACTCCCAGTTTGTCCGCGATCTCCTTGTACGCCCGCCCCTCGGCCAGCCCTTCCAACACCTCGCGCTCGCGCGGCGACAATTCCGACGCCGGGTCCGGTCGCGGCGGCGGTTGTTGGAAGGAGGTCACGATCTTGCGCGCGATGGGCGCCGACATGGGCGAGCCGCCGCCGTGCACTTCGCGGATCGCGTCGAGGAGCCGGGGAGGCGCCAGCCGTTTCAACAGGTACCCCGTGGCCCCTGCCGCCAGCGCCCGGAAGATCCGGTCGGTGTCCTCGAACACGGTGAGCATCACGATCTGCGCCTCCGGCAGCAGCGGTTTCAGCCGCTGTACGCACTCGATGCCGTCCATGCTGCCGAGGTTGATGTCCATCAACACCACGTCCGGCCGGTCCTCCGGCAGACAGGCCAGCGCCTCCTCCCCGCTGGCGCAGGCGCGAACGCAGTGGAACCCCTCTGCTGCGTCAATGTAGGCGGCAATCTGCTCTCGAAGCTCGGCCTCATCGTCCACAATCGCCACTCGAATGATGTCCGATCGCGTCTTCATGCGTCTGCTCGGGGAAGCGGGAAACCCAGCTCCACCACGGTTCCCAGGCCCGGCCGGGCCGTGACACGGCAGTACCCGCCGATGTCGCTCATGCGACGCTGCATGTTCCGCAGGCCGTCCTGGCCGGGGTGGGAGGACGCCGCGGGTTCGAACCCCTGACCGTCGTCCTCCACACGAATGATGAGCGAACCGTTGAGCGCCTGCATCTCCAGATGCACCCGCGTGGCACGAGCGTGCTTGAGCACGTTGCTCAGCGCTTCCTCGCAAGCAAGGAAAACCTCGTGCCGGACCTCGGCCGTCAACGGCACGTGCGGCACCTGGCGCGGAAGCCGCAACTGGCATTCCACCGGCGTGCCCTGAAAGTACTCCGTGGCATACTGCGCCAGGTAGGACACCAGATGTTCGAGACTGTCATTGCTGGGATTGACCGCCCAAACGATCTCGTCCAACGCCTGCAACAACGCACGCGAGGTGTCCGCAATGGCCTGCAGCTTGCCCGCCGTGGCCTCGGTGCCCTTGGTCTCCAGCAGCGCACGCTCGCTCAGAAAGGAGATCCGCGTCAGCTTGGAACCCAGTTCATCGTGCATGTCGCGCGCAATCCGCATCCGTTCCTTGTGCATGGCCTCCTGCTGCGCCAGATGCTCCAACTGCCGACGCAGGCGCCGGTGGGAAAGCCAGCGCACCACCCCGGCCACGCTCCCAGCCAACAACACCGCCCACAACATCATCCCCCAGAAACTCCGCCAGAACGGCGTGGGCACCAGCAACCGCAGCTCCGTCACCTCGCTTTCCCAACTGCCATCCTCGCTCCGCGCACGGATCTGCAGCCGGTAATGTCCCCCGGGCAACCGACCATACCGGACGCGCCGCTCCGGACCGTCGTCCACCCAGTCCACGTCGAAACCATCCAACCGGTGCTGAAACCGGACTCGCTCCCCTCCGGCCGGCAGGGGCGCCGTGAACTCCACCATCAGCGAACGCAAGCTGGCCGGCAATCGCAAGTGACCCGCCCCGTTGACTCTCGACTCCCCGGGCGGCGGACGCGGTACGGGCCAGGCCTCCCCGTTGACCACCAGACTCTCGATCCAGACCGCAGGTGCGGGAAACTCTTCCGGAACCTCCTCCGCCTGCACACTTACCAGGCCGGACTCGGTGGCAAACCAGATGCGTCCGTCCGGTCCCGTCACCGACTGCGGCCAACCCCACCGCAAAGACCCCTCGGAACGACTCCTCGGCACCAGCCAGCGGCGCGGACGCACCTTCAAATCGCCATCCCCCCAGCGGCGCACCGCCGCCGGCGGCAACTGGTAAACCGACGTCCCCGTACTCCACCACAGCCCGCCCTGTGCATCCATCTGCAACCCACGTACCGGAACCCAATCCGCGTCCGCCCACGACCGCACCAACCAACGGCGCCCGGTCCAGCAGACCAGGCCCCGATCCGTGCCCACCCACAGCCGTTCCCCCGCACCCCGGCAAAACGACCGAATAGCCACCGGCTCCGACCACGGCCCCGGCTCAATCTCGCGCCACACCCCGCCCCGGCGGCGCCACAGCCGGCCACTCTCGGTCCCCACCCACACCTCCTGGCCCTCCACCAGCAACGCCGTCACCCGCTCCTGCGGAACAGGAGCCGTTTCCGCAGCCCCAGCCGGATCTCCCGGGTTCCAATGTTGGAGCCCTCCCGAACGCGGAGCCACCCACAGTCCCCCGGCCGGATCGGTCCCCACCAGCCCAATGTCATCCGAAACCAGTCCGTCGGCCGTGCCGTACCGGATCACACGATCCGGCCGCACCTCGTACAGCCCCGCACCGGCCGTGCCCACCCACATCACATCCGGCCCCTCAAAAGCCACTGCACTGACCAGATTCCTCACCGCACCCCGCCACCACCCACCGGCCGGTTGAAAGGTGTCGCCACTCCGCATCCACAGACCATGCCCCTCCACACCCGCCCAGAGCCGGCCCGAGGGATGCGAGGCCACCAGGATCGCCGGACCCGACGGCAAACCTGACTCCGCGCCATGCAACCACACACGCGCCGGACTCAGGCATACCAGTCCCGAATTGCCCGTGCCCAACCACAGGTTCCCCGCCCGGTCCTCGCACAGCGCGCGCACATCGTTCGGAAGCGTCCCGGATCGCAACGTCAGCGGCACGAACCGTTCACCCGTGAAGTAAAACAATCCCTGCCCGCTGGTGCCGATCCACAACCGACCGTCCCGCCCCTCCCACAACGTCCAGATCCGGACCGACGTCACATCGCCGCTCCGGAAGTAATTCACCCGCTTGCCCTCGGTCAGATTCACCAGATACGTGTCCCCGAACGCCCACAGGTTGCCCTGCCGGTCCTCGTACACACCGAGAAACTCCGGACTCCGCCCCGTGCTCTCCGCCTCGAACCGCACCGGCCGGATCCGTCCCCCCTGCAACTGGCAGATCCCCCCGGCCGTCGTAATCCAAAGATCCCCGTTCCTTGCCAAAGACACCTGGCTGACGGTGTCGTGCGGCAGTCCGTCGGCCACGCTGAACAGGTGACTCCGCCCGTTCCGCCATTCCACCAGCCCGGCTCCCGTGCCCACCCACACCGTCCCGTTGTCCATCGCCGTCACCGTGTGAATGGGCACCGAGGGCGCAACCGGCAGCGCCACCGGTCGCAGGCCTTCCCCCTCCCAGACGAACAAGCCCGAACCTTGCGTCCCCACCCACAAACGTCCCTGCCCATCCTCGCACAAGACCGTCACCGCCAACGGCTCCCCGGCTTCGCTCCCCCACGGCCTCACCGCCCGGAACCGCACCCCGTCGAACCGCGCCAGACCTTTGGGCGTGCCCACCCACAAATAGCCGTCCCGCGTCTGCCACACCGCCGTCACCGTCCGATCCGGCAGCCCGTCCTCCGGCCGCCACACGCGGACCGTCATCTCCACCGGACCGCGCGGCGCCGCCCCGGACAGGACACCCAGTCCCGCCACCCACACGCAGCACACCGCCCAAAAACGTCCGGATCCCATGTTCTGCCCAACTGGCCCCGTCGTGCCGGCGCCCGGCCGGCACGCCTCTGCTGCCAGCCTAGCCCCGACCCGGACTCTCTGGCAACTGCACGCCACTTCCACCCTCCGGCGCCTCCCGGTCCCGTGCAAAAAACCGGGGTCTTCGTGCACAATTTGCACCTTGCCGCCGGCACAAACCCTGCGCTTTGCTGGAAACCATGAAGGGCTTCATTCACGAGGACTTCTTGTTGACCACGCGCACCGCGCGCCGGCTCTACCACGAGTACGCCGAGCCGGAACCCATCCTCGATTTTCACTGCCACCTGCCACCCCGCGACCTGGCCGAGGACCGCCGCTTCCAGAACCTCTTCGAAATCTGGCTTGAAGGCGACCATTACAAATGGCGCGCCATGCGCTCCAACGGCGTGGACGAACGCTACTGCACCGGCGACGCGCCGCCCTACGAAAAATTCCTCGCCTGGGCCCGCACCGTCCCCCACACCCTCCGCAACCCCCTCTTCCACTGGACCCACCTCGAACTCAAACGTTACTTCGGCATCAATTGCCTCCTCAACGAACATACCGCACCCGACATCTGGAAACGCGCCAATGAGTGCCTCGCCAGACCCCAACTCTCCGCACGCGGCATCCTCCAAAAATTCGACGTCCAGCTCGTCGCCACCACCGACGACCCGACCGACGACCTCCGCCACCACAAGTCCCTCGCCCGCGAAGAACTCCCCTTCAAAGTCGTGCCCACCTTCCGCCCGGACAAGGCCCTCAACATCCACCAAACCCAACCCTGGAACGCATGGGTGGACCAACTGGCCGCCGCGGCAAATGTGGACATCGCCTCCTGGGACCATTTCCTCCACGCACTCGAACGCCGTCACGACGCCTTCGCCGAACTCGGTTGCCGCGCCACGGACCACGGACTCGAATGCGCCTTCGCCACCTTCACCACGGAAACCCGGTTGCGCACCATCTTCCGCAAAGCCCGCGCCGGCCGGCCCGTCAGCCCGGACGAACGCGACGCCTTCGCCACCCATGTCATGCTCCACATCGGCCGCCTCAACGCCGCAAAAAACTGGGTCATGCAGCTCCACCTCGGCGCCATGCGCAACAACAACACCCGCAGGTTCCGAGAACTCGGCCCCGACACCGGATTCGATTCCATCGGCGATTTCCCGCAGGCACGCAACCTGGCCCTCTTCCTCGACCGCCTCGATCAGGAGCAGAGCCTCCCCCGTACCATCCTCTACAACCTCAATCCCGCCGATAACTACGTCTTCGGTACCATGCTCGGCAACTTCATGGACGGCCGCATCCCGGGCAAAATCCAGTTCGGCCCGGCCTGGTGGTTTCTCGACCAAAAAGAGGGCATGGAATGGCAACTCAACACCCTCTCCAACCTCGGCCTCCTGACCCGCTTCGTCGGCATGGTCACCGACTCCCGCTCCTTCATGAGTTATCCGCGCCACGAATACTATCGCCGCGTCCTCTGCAACCTCGTCGGCCGCGACGTCGAAAACGGCGAAATCCCGAACGATGACAAACTCCTCGCCCCCCTCATCCGCAACCTCTGCTACGCCAACGCGCGCTCCTTCTTCGGATTCGAATCCCTCCTGCCCGAGTCCCCGCCAAAACGACGGGCCGGAAAATGCGGCAACTGAACCGCCGTTCCCCCGCGCTGCGCCGCTCGGAAACGGCGGATCCGTCCCGAACCTCCCGCTGCCACTCCACCAAGCCCGACTTCGGGATGCTCCCCCGGCGTGTCCCTTCACACGGTCCCGCACGACCCCTCCAGCGCCAACCCCTCCCCGGCAGCCCAAGGCACAGGGCGCAGCCCTCGCCAGACCAAGGGTCCTGCCCTCGCGAGCCCAGCACCCGGATCCTCTCCCCTCGTCACAAGACCGCCAGCCTCCGTCTCACTTGATGTGAATCAACGCCCCCTCCACGTCCAGGGAACATCGGCCCTTGACCGGCAGACACTGGGCCAGAATGGCCGCCTCCCCTCCGGCCCCGCGCAGTTTCTGCCGCAAAAAACCCACCGCCCGCGCCAGGTCGTGTTCATCCCACTCCGCAGCCAACGACGCCGCCTGCCACCAGCTCCCCGTCCGGCCGCCGGCCTGCATGCGCCCTTCATTCCGGAAGGCGTTCAGCTCCCCCACCGCGTCCTTGTACGACCCGAACGCCGGCTCCCGCTGCTTGGCCCGCTGCGCAAGGAACAGGAACACCAGCATCTCCGTGGGCGCCAAACCCAGCCGGACCCCGTTGACCTCCAACTCCGCCCTCTGAGTGTCCAGCGCGATCCGAAGCCCCTCGGCCGCCCGACGCCGAATCTGCCCCCGGCACATCTCCACCAAACGCGTGAACGTGCCGGGCTTCCGCCCCAGCTCCCGCGCAAACAGCTCCCGCAACGCCACGAAAGGAACCCATGCCAGCTCCACCCGGGCCGCAGCCGGATCATGCCGCCGGCCCGCGGCATCGGCCGGGAACCCGCCGGGCTGGCCCGGAAACCAGAACTCCGCCAGCCCCTCATAGGGCTCCGAGACCAACACGTGAGCCACCGCGTCCGTCTCCCGCGCCACCAACGTCATGCACGCATACAACAACGCGCTCATCGTCTTGCGCCCGCCGGCAATGGACGCGATCAATCCTGTGTCCGGGTTCTCCACCACTCCGCGCACCTGATCCAGCAGAAAATCCGCCGCAGCGTCGTTGTCCTCGCCCGAACGAATGTCCGACAATTCCTCGCTCTCCTGCTTTGCCGGATTCACCCGCGTGATCACCCGGATGTCGTCTCCCGTCCGGCCAAAACGGAGCCGGCCCGTCACCGGCAATCCCTCCCTCTCCAACGACTGCCGCAACGCCTCCCAGGGGCTGATGCCCCCAAGCACCTGCGACGGCTGGAACACTCGCTCCAACTCGCGCCGGCCCTCCACCGTCGTCACCACCACCACCCGATGCGGCACGACCGGCGGCGAACCATCCGCTGGATGTGACAGCGCCCAAATCGTCTCCGTCAGCACCGCCGGCGACCTCCCCGTCACCGCCAGCAATACCACCTCCCGATCATCCGGCTCGCAGTCCTCCATCTCACTTCTCCCTCGCATCTTCTGTGCCTGCTTCGCTCCTGGTGCAGATTCCTTCCCGGAATCGGACGCGCGGTCCTTCGCGGCTTTCCCAACCCTTTTCATGGTTCCTCCTTCCTCCATGGCCTTCACACAACCTTGTCACAAGCACAAACCCGGCCTGCGGCCCGGAGCTGCCGCCCCTGCTGGTGGCCGGGCCGCACAGCCTCCAGGCCGGGCACCGACCACCCGCCGGGTTGCCGCAGCCCAGTCTGGACCATGTCACGCCCGAGGGAAAAGCCCTTGGACCTCCGTGGAGGTCCAACAGCTCGACCGCTCCCAACCTTGGCTCGTCGCACCGACCCGCCACCCGGAGGATGGAGCCACTTGACCGACGCCGCGCCGAATCCTGAAAAGCCCCGCAGGATCCGCACCCCGCACCACGACCCCGCCGCCCGACCACAGGTTCACTCCGAAGTTCTCCCACCTGATCAGGGACCCGCACGCCTCCCGCCCGGCGCTCGCGTGGATTCAACTCCTCAACCCTGACCCCCTTTGAAAAAGGCCGTCCCAGCGTTCGAAACCGGAGACCCGGTCACCTTGCGCCTCGATACCCATGGCCCTCAGCTCACACACAATGGCCTTCGGCATCCCCGCGCCCGGCTGAGAACATCGCGCCGCCACCTCGCTTTCGAGCTCTTCGAAGGACTCCAACCAGATACTCCCGACCCAACAGAGCACTGAGCCGGCCTGACGGAAGAGCGTGGAAGTCTTGCAATCATCCCAACGAGGGAGTTTGGGAGTCAAGCCCGCGGGGGCCCCGGCCGCCCGCGCCGATGCGGCAGCGCAGTGGGATGCGCACCTGACGACCGGTTCTGAAACCGGACCGCAGCCGGTTGACACATGAAAAGAAGCACAGGCGCAGACACGAAGCCGGGATCAGGGACCCTGGCAGGCAATGAATGAACACGTCTGCACGGTGCGGGTGCGGTCCGGGTCACCGGGCGGCGCAAAAGTCAGAACGCGCAGCCAGACGGGAAAACCATCCGCGGGCAATGCTCTGCAGGCAAACCGGCACAATCGTTCACTCGACGGCCCCGGCAGGGGCGCAGGTACCGGCCTTGGTCCGGCCGTTAGCCATGCGTGCGGCCTGTGCCGCCGGCCGGCGAGCCGAGGTGCCGGGCGCAAATAGCAGAAGCCGTGCCCGGCGCGCCATGTAAAGTCCGACCGGCACGAGCTCGGAACCGCCTGAGGGTAAGGCAGTAGGCTTGGGCAGGTGGCCGGTCGGTTGGGGTATGGGAGTGTGTCGGCGTTTTGTCGTGCGTACCGGCGGTGGTGGGGTCGGTCGCCGGGTGAGAAGAGGGAGCGGGCGCGCTGAAGAAAACCGCCCGGGCGGCAGGAACCAGGTGCGTGGGAATGTCCGACAATGCAAACTTTTTATGCTTGGCAGGGAGCGTCCACGCGGCGATGAGTAGAAGTGGAAATCCAGGGGAGCAGGGCGCCTGAGGGCGGGGGGAGGCTTTGATGGAAAGGGCTTGGTGATTGGGCGGTGTCACGACCTGACAGGGGATGGAGGCTGGGCCATGGCGGCTGAGGAACAAAAGGTTGAGGGGTGTGCGGTGGAGGCGGTGTGGGGCGGGGGTTTGCGGGGGCGTCTGGGGAGAGGTGGGTGGGTGAGGTGGTTTGTGAGGAGTGCGGGGGTGGTGTTGTTGGTGACGGGATTGGCGAAGTTGTGGAGTGCGGTGGGGGAGGCGCGGGTGTTGGAGGTGCGGGATCCGTTGTTTGGGTTGACGTTTGGGCAGTTGATGTTGGGTGTGGGTTTGGTGGAGTTGGTGGTGGCGGGTGTGTGTTTGGTGGGGCAGCGGGAGAAGTTGAGTTTGGTGTTGGTGGGCTGGTTGGCCGGGAACTTTGCGTTGAACCGGTTGGGGCTGTGGTGGCTGGGCTGGGTGCGGCCCTGCGGGTGTCTGGGTCACTTGACGGACGCGCTGGGTGTGTCGCCTACGGCAGCTGATCTGGTTATGAAGTGTGTTCTGGTGTATTTGCCTGTGGGTGCGGTGGCGGGGCTGTGGCATGGTCGAGGAAGCGGGGTTGGGCAAGGATGAGGAGGAGATGCCAACAGGGGAGCTGCGGAAGTGTGGCGCGTGTTATGAGCTGGCGACGTTGTGGTGGTTGGATTGCGGCCGTGGCACTCGCGGGTCTGGTGGAGAGCGGGGCTGCTGTCGGGACGGTAGCCTTCCAGCTGCAGGGAGTGGTCCGTGTGGAGGAATATGCACCGGATGGTACGGTTCTCCGTCGCGACCCGAAGGAGATTGCAAAGGTCGTGAAGGCACTCGACCCGACAGTAATACCGCCGCTGTATCCCAAGGCAGTCCCGTTCCTCGTGTGCATTTCTAATGACTGGTGGTACATACGCGTCCAGTACGGTTCGAACCAATGGTACGAGTATGGCTGCGACGGCCGGGATACGTTTGCGATTACATATTTTCCACACGTCCGCGGGGCGGACATCGCAGGGGTGAGCGCAGGCGTCACGCCGCAGCACATGGAGATGGAGGCTGGTGTACTGTGGTTTGCGTTGTGCTCCGGAAAGTATTTTGCCAGGGAGGACCGCCGTGATCTGGCCGCGCCCTGGGGTTTGCCGACGATGGACCCGTTCGCCCACGTGTACGAGCTAAAGGGAAGTTTTACGAATGAGGAGTACCGGTTGCCGGCGTTCGTGTGGTTTGAGGTGGTCGAGCGCAGGCTTCAGCAGGCGGCGCAACATCCACAATTGTGGCCGCCGAAGGTGTTGAAGGAGGATGTTGCAAGGCTTGCGCAACTGAAGCCGGGCACCACCGGGGCGGTGTACCGTGCATGGGATTGGCGACGTGTCGGCGAAGTACAGGTGCCCTCGCGGTTCGAGCTCGAGATCATGTATCACAGGTGGCGGGGTGACGAGCGGCAACCTCCTTTGGGGGACAACGGCGTATTTCTCCGTTACACCGGGCACATTACGAACGTGGCAGCCGCTGTGGGACATGTGGGCCCGCCACCTGTTCTGGGAAAACTCGTCGTTACAGACTGGCGGCTGCAGGATCGGGAGGTGGGCCTTGAATACGTGTCCTACCCCATAACCAACAGAGTCTGGTTGACCACGAACGATCCGACCGTGTGGACCAGGTTCGAGCGCCGACGCTTCGAATTGATGAGCCTCCGTGAGACGGGCATTCGTGGACGGACCACGCCGGCGGGTATGCGGGGTGTGGCTGTGATCGCGGCGATAATCGCCGCGAACCTGGGTATCGGGGCGTGGTTGTGGGTCGGACGTACACGATCACGGGTTTAATAAACCAAGTGGGCAGGAGGGACAGTATGGTGTTTCGGCCGCTTGACCGCATGGCCCGGTTTTTCAAGGCGGGGCGGGCGAGCCGAAACGGGACGTGAAACACCTCGGCTGCATGGTAGTTGAGAAAGGAGCAGTTGACATGAAGACGAGGAGGCAGGAAAGTAAAAGCCGGTACCTCGGAGCTGTTGCTATTATGCTGGTTCTCTGCGGCAGCGTGTGGTATGTGCGTAGCACGAGCGGGGCAGGAGAAGAACAATGTGTTGCGCGAGACTGGACCATGTTCAGAAAGACCTGCCGCTCGCTGGGACCCGACGAATGCACCGGCGGGTGCTATCGATTGCGGTACGACAACTGCAATGATTGTATTCAGGGTAGCTCGAGTTGCAATCCGCCGATATCACAGTGTTGGGTGGTATTCTCCTCAACGACGTGCGTGAAGGTCGCTGGAGGTGGGTGCATCTGTGCCGGCAATTGGACCACGAAGATCACGGCCGGCGCGCAAATCTGCGACTAGAAGCCATCCTTCAGGCTCTTACCATGGGCCGGTCCAAGTTCTGGCAGAGTGGTGCGGCTTGATGTAGATGGTATTAAAGCTGCAGGTGGGAGGCGGCCTTGGAGAGTGGAGCTTGCGTGGATGCCGCTGCCATGCCGCAAGAAGTGCGAAGCGCCTGCCGGTGGGCGCAACTGCTCCGGCCCCATTTAGGCAGGCATGGGTGCGATCCGTTTGCGACCGGGGTGAGCACTTGCCCCACCGGCAAGAACGTGCAGTCCGTTCGCAAGTACGCAGCAAGCCCCCGGGTTGATTTCTCCCGGCGGATGTAAAGCGGCCGGAAGTGCTGTAGCCGGGCCGCCGTACACTCCACCATCCGTCACCAGTGAGACCGCCGGATCGGCCGGCAGGCGTATGATTCTGCGGCCGGCGAAGAGGCTGAAACTGCGCAGGGGGTTCGCGCATGAGTTTGGACTGGTTGAGTCGGTGCGTCGTCGGCACAGCCCTTGTGTCCGGACTTGTTCTGGAAGCTCCGGATTTGGGATGAGAGGGATGAAGCCGGTCCTCGTGGTGGAGTTGTGCGTCCACACCAAGCAGCTATGCAACGCAATCGGCAGGCTCGCCGCGCCAAGCGCGGTCTTAATTCTCATTCTGCTCTACCCACGTTGGGTCGTCGGATCCAAGTCGCTCTAGCAGGCATGGAACGCAGAGTCTATCACGGACGGTTCGATAAGCGGTGTGACAGGGGTTTGTGGCCCGCCTGTGGCCTGTCGGGAAGCGCGGTGGTGTGGGGGTGGGGATGCCGGGCGGGATGGTCAATTCTGGCCATTGCCGGTTCTGGCGGGTTGGGTGGAAGGGGCTTGAGGCGGTAAGGAAAGCGCGTGAACGACTGATTGGGAGGGCATGTGAATGGGCCTGGGGATTGGTGAGAGAGGGGGGCGCCGGAGAGGTGCGTGGTGGGCGCTCGCGTGGGAGAGGAGCGGCGTGTGGGGCATGAGGGTGTGGGGCAAGAGGGGTAGGCGGTTGAGGGCAAGGCTGGCCGAGGCAGGGGAACGGTGGTTGGAGTTGGGCCTGCGGTATGGGTTTTGTGTGGAAGGGATGGCCGGGGAGTTGAGGGTGAGCGAGCGGACGTTGGAGGGGTGGTTTGAGCGGGAGGGGATGGGGATGCTGCGTGATTGGCTGGGGAAGGAGCGGATGGTGGTGGCGCGGCGGTGGTCGAAGGATGGTGGGCGGGTTGGGGAGGTGGCTGGTCGGCTGGGGTATGGGAGTGTGTCGGCGTTTTGTCGTGCGTACCGGCGGAGGTGGGGTCGGTCGCCGGGTGAGGAAAGGGAGCGGGCGCGCTGAAGAAAACCGCCCGGGCGGCAGGAACCAGGGGCATGGGAATGTCCGAAAATGCAAACTTTTTTTCCTTGGCAGGGAGCGTCCACGCGGCGATGAGTAGAACTGGAAATCCAGGGGAGCAGGGCGCCTGAGGTCGGGGGGAGGCTTTGATGGAAAGGGTTTGGTGATCGGGTGGTGTCACGACCTGACAGGGGATGGAGGCTGGGCCATGGCGGCTGAGGTACAAAAGGTTGAGGGGGGGTGCGGTGGAGGCGGTGTGGGGCGGGGGTTTGCGGGGGCGTTTGGGGAGAGGTGGGTGGGTGAGGTGGTTTGTGAGGAGTGCGGGGGTGGTGTTGTTGTTGACGGGATTGGCGAAGTTGTGGAGTGCGGTGGGGGAGGCGCGGGTGTTGGGGGTGCGGGATCCGTTGTTTGGGTTGACGTTTGGGCAGTTGATGTTGGGTGTGGGTTTGGTGGAGTTGGTGGTGGCGGGTGTGTGTTTGGTGGGGCAGCGGGAGCGGTTGAGTTTGGTGTTGGTGGGCTGGTTGTCTGGGAACTTTGCGTTGTACCGGATGGGGCTGTGGTGGCTGGGCTGGAAGCGGCCCGTGCGGTCCATGCCGGTTGCCCGATCGGAGTGACCCGGCTCGGTACACCCGGCTCTTGTGGCGTGCTCCGGTCTTCAGTAATGGACGATGAGGCGGATACAAACCGGTTATCCGGATGAGGCACGTTCTGTGCGACGGTCCGGGCGCTGTTGCACTTTTATTCACACATTCACGGCCCGATGCCATACAGCAGAGGGGAAGGAAGGGCGTCTGCACTGTGGGCCCATGACTGCTTGCAGAAAGACGGGATTGAGCCGCGCAACAGCAGCTTTGCTGTGTCTCGTGGCGTGCCGAACAGAGGCGGGATTTGAAGTGAACGGCGTGGCGACCAGACGCGAAAGCAATGGCCGTGTGAGCATGCGATACGAATTTCGGGTCGCGGTTCAGGATGGGCGGTGGCGGATTGATGCAGTGCCGCTGGATGAGTCGGGACCACGGGCCGACGCTCCCAGCATTCACGTGGCGGCCAGCAGGCAGGGGCTTTATCAGGTCGAACGCTATGGCCCGAAGTACAGCAACGCGCTGATCCTGCCCCTGCCGATTCCCAATCATGACCCCCTGCTCGGTTCCATATGGCTCGCCTATTGTTCAAGTGGATACCTGTCGGACCAGCCGGGACGCCCGATTGCTGTGCCCGTGACAGATTCCGTGGTGTCGGGTTTTCCGGCGATGCTGTGGGCGGGACCGGGATTGGAGTACAGGCAGTTGTCATGGTGGCAAACGAGTCCGGACGAGCCGAAGCTTCCCGTTCGTTTTGTGAGCAAGCATGATGGGATGATCCGCATCCCACATGCATTGGGCGTGATCGAGACTGGTCAGGTGTTTCCCCGTCCCTACGACAAGGGATATACGAACATCGTTTACGAGGTGGAGGAGAGCACGGACGGCGGCGGATATCGCCTGCCCAAGCGGTCGAAGTTGGAGATCTACAGGCTTCGACCTTTGCCCGGCGGTGGCGGTGGCCCCGGCGCGCTGATGGCTGTGGGGTCGCCCGAGGTGGCGTACACCGTCGAGATCGTCGCGAAAACGTTTGCAGAGTTCAATGAGGAGATCTTGGTACCGCCGCCGCGTGCAGGAGGTGGTGCCGTGTCAGACTGGCGGTTTGCGTGGTCCAACCACCCCGTGTGCGTGATATACTTTTCCACCAACCGTTGGCCGGACGTAGCCGAAGTCATGGCCATGCCCGTATATGAACGAACGATCCGCACGTGGTCGAACCGGTTGGAAATCGCCAGGCGGGCGTATGCCGGAATTGTGGAGCCTTTGCAAGAGTCGTCGCCGGATGTCAGACGGGGCCTAATGTTTCTGGTGGTGGCATGCCTAACGCTGGGTGTTCTGCTGTACAAACTTGGTAAACGGAGCGAAGAACGTAAAGGTGGCCAACCGTGAAAGCTGAAGAAAACAACCAAAAGCAACAAACGGAACGATCATTGTTGTGCCACTTGTCAGGCGCCGTGCAAAGGTTGCCGGCAAACAAATGGCAGCTGAATAAAATACACGGAGGACAGAGATGAAAAGCTACATACCGAGTCGCGCATGCTGGCAACAGCGTGGACAATGGAGCAGGATGATCAAAAACGCAACGCTTGCGTTTATTGCAGCAATCGGACTGGGTGCAGTTCCATGTAGCCACCGGGCTGAGTCGTACGCATTGACAATATACTGCCTCCGATGTACTCCCATGGGTGGCGTTCCTATAAACCCGGGGGAGCAGTGCAGTATTTATTTTGCGGACTTTCCCGTATTTTGTGGTGGGTGTGCCCCGTGCCATCGGTGTGTGCCAGAAATCACAATGGTGCCGGCTCGAATCGTCTTGTTCACACGCGGAACATGCAGTGAAGGCACGTGCGTGTGGACGTCCTATGATTCGTCCTGGCAGCAGTATTTGCCATTGCGCTACTCCGAAATATGCCGTGAGGATCCGAATGAGCCCATCTTGTGCCGTGTTGAAGGGCGGCACGAAGGAGATCCAGAGGTGCCGGCAGCGGGTGTCGCAACGGCGATGTTGCAACTGTGAAGCGTACAAAGCGGAGATTGAGGAGCTCCGTGCCATTCGCCTGGGCCACAGGCGGCCGGGAGCGCCGGGCGCTCCGATGACAAACCTCTGGTGAAACCTGGCGTGGCGGCAACCCGCATGTCCCGGGGCCGCAAGCCCAGCCAGAGGCGGCTGGCGGGTCCGGTACGAGGCATCCCAGAGGGGGCGCATCAGCGGCCCCTCCGACCGCAGCTTGCCGCCTCCAAAGCTCCCTGGCGCCCCATGGCCGTCGGATGATCAACCGGATCATCCGATCCATCGTCAGCCGGTGCCGCCGGGCCGGAAAACTCCGTGCCCACGTACCGGCCACGGCGCTTCTGCAGCTCAAAAAGTCCCGGCAGCACATTCCTCAAGGTCGGTATCACATGCACACGCTTGGCTTCCCGCATGGGCCGGGACCGGGAAATGGCTGTCGTTGACCGCCAGAAGCAGTCGCCGGACCCGTTGGCGCGGAGTCCGGCCGATCTTCTGATCCCGGGCTTTGACGTGCGGATCCGCCCCGCTGAAGCTCAGCCGGGCCACCCAGTGGTAGTCGAGCCCGGTCACTTGGCGGAGGCAGCGTCTGACCAGGCGGGCGCTGTGCATAGAGTGAGGCTTTTGGGGCAGCTTGTCGAAGCGGAGGCGTTCGCTTTCTTCGATCAGCCGGACGCGCACCCGACGCATGCAGGGCTTTTCAGAGGCCGTTGAGGTTCGGTTCATGCTCCGGTGCAGCGAGAAAGGGGGCGGTCGGATCAGGCTCTTTTTGGAAGACGTCCGTGCAGTGAGATGAAGCAGGCCTAATATGTAGGCGGCGTGGCTCGGCACAGGGCGGAGACGGTTGTGGCGGAGGTGGGGGAGCGGGAGGCGCGTCCGGCTGGTGGATCGGACTGAGGAGCTGGACCGGTGGCTTGGGGGTGAAAGCGGCCCGGAAGGCGGGGTCGGAGGGCCAGTTGGAGCCATAGCGGCGGGTCGGCGCTTGGTGTCTGCGGGAGTTCAAGAAGCGAAAATGGACGGCGAGTGCGGTGCCGGGGGGACCTCCACACGGCGGGATGGGGAAGGCGGCCGCGGACCGAAAGGCCTGCCGTTCGAACTGAGGGGTGAACTGATTTGCCCGTCGGGCATACAGCCTTGGAGGAGCGGTGGGAGACACGAATGGTGGCGCGACCGGGGTCGAGGGGTGGCCGGCAGGTTGGGGAGGTGGCCGGTCGGCTGGGGTATGGGAGTGTGTCGGCGTTTTGTCGTGCGTACCGGCGATGGTGGGGTCGGTCGCCGTGTGAGGAAAGGGAGCGGGCGCGCTGAAGAAAACCGCCCGGGCGGCAGGAACCAGGTGCGTCGGAATGTCCGAAAATGCAAGTTTTTTATGCTTGGCTGGAGATGTGTCTGAGAGGTAGGAACAGGAGCAGAAAGCCAATGAAATGGGTGCCAGGGGGGCGTGGGAGATGCCCTGCTGGCGAGGGGTGGGCGCGGAGTTGGAGCTTGTGGAGGATCGGGGATGAGCCATGGGTGGCGGAGTTGAGAATGTTGGAGGCCGGGGATTGCAGGCGGCGGGGGTTGGGGGTTTGCGGGGGCGTTTGGGGAGAGGTGGGTGGGTGAGGTGGTTCGTGAGGAGTGCGGGGGTGGTGTTGTTGTTGACGGGATTGGCGAAGTTGTGGAGTGCGATGGGTGAGGCGCGGGTGTTGGGGGTGCGGGATCCGTTGTTTGGGTTGACGTTTGGGCGGTTGATGTTGGGTGTGGGTTTGGTGGAGTTGGTGGTGGCGGGTGTGTGTTTGGTGGGGCAGCGGGAGAAGTTGAGTTTGGTGTTGGTGGGCTGGTTGTCTGGGAACTTTGCGTTGTACCGGCTGGGGCTGTGGTGGATGGGCTGGAAGCGGCCCTGTGGGTGTCTGGGTCACTTGACGGACGCGCTGGGTGTGTCGCCTACGGCAGCTGATCTGGTCATGAAGTTTGTTCTGGGGTATTTGCTTGTGGGTGCGCTGGCGGGGCTGTGGCATGGTCGAGGAAGCGGGGTTGGGCAAGGATGAGCAGGAGATGCCAACAGGGGAGCTGCGGAAGTGTGGCGCGTGTTATGAGCTGGCGACGTTGTGGTGGTTGGATTGCGGCCGTGGCACTCGCGGGTCTGGTGGAGAGCGGGGCTGCTGTCGGGACGGTAGCCTTCCAGCTGCAGGGAGTGGTCCGTGTGGAGGAATATGCACCGGATGGTTCGGTTCTCCGTCGCGACCCGAAGGAGATTGCAAAGGTCGTGAAGGCACTCGACCCGAGAGTGACTCCTGTGGAATATCCGGATGTAGTTCCGTTTCTTGTGTGTGTGTCAAATGGCCAGTGGTTTATATCGCTGCAGTACGGCCCTGACCACTGGCAGGAGATTGGGTGTGACGGCAAGGATGTTTATCGCATTCACTACTTTCCCGAACCGCACGGAGCGCCGGCTGCGGTGACACCGGGCGTGACGCCCCAGAATGTGATGCATGAATGCGGACTGCTGTGGTTCGCTTTCTGCTCCGGAAAGTACTTCTTGACCAACGACGGCCGGGATCTGGCAGTACCGTGGGAAATGACTGCTTGGGACCCCTTTGCCCACGTGTACGAGCTAAAGGGAAGTTTTACGAATGAGGAGTACCGGTTGCCGGCGTTCGTGTGGTTTGAGGTGGTCGAGCGCAGGCTTCAGCAGGCGGCGCAGCATCCGCAATTGTGGCCGCCGAAGGTGTTGAAGGAGGATGTTGCAAGGCTTGCGCAACTGAAGCCGGGCACCACCGGGGCGGTGTACCGTGCATGGGATTGGCGACGTGTCGGCGAAGTACAGGTGCCCTCGCGGTTCGAGCTCGAGATCATGTATCACAGGTGGCGGGGTGACGAGCGGCAACCTCTTTTGGGGAACAACGGCGTATTTCTCCGTTACACCGGGCACATTACGAACGTGGCAGCCGCTGTGGGACATGTGGGCCCGCCATTGCTTCGAGGAAAACAGGGCGTGACTGATTTCCGGCTTCACGATTTGCGGGTGGGCCTTGAATACGTTCAGTATCGCGTAACCAACGGTGTCTGGCCGGCTACTAATAATCCTGCTGTGTGGGCGGCGTTTGAACAGCGGCGGCGGACCTTGGATGGGTATCCGGGACTGAGGGAACAGGGCGGGGAGAGGTCGGCAGTTGCTTGGCGGATGGTGATGTTCGGTGCAATGATGCTGACAAGCATGGCGGTAGGGTGGTGGATGCTGCGAAGCCGTTGGAAAAGGATGCTGTGAGAGAAGATTCTGTGAAAAGAAGAAACCGAGCTGATCATGCAGAGCGAGCCATTGTCTCGGGAGAATGTCTGTGCAGCAGCGTGGCTGCGCGGAGAGTAGGCGAAAGCGTGCAAAAAGTCAGAGGAAAGGAGTGACATATGTGGAAACAAACGATGAGGTGCACTGGGATTATCACGATAATGGCAGTTCTGGGTGGCATGCTGACTGCTTTTTACATCCGGGGTACGCCAGGCGAAGAAGCATGCGTGGCTCGAGCATACACGGTGTTCAATAACACGTGTAGGCCCGCAGGAACTGGCTGCACGGGAGGGTGCTATCGGTTACAATGGAATGGATGTAACGATTGCGTGCAAGGTAAGGATACGTGCAATCCACCGAGTGTGCCATGTGTCGCGGTTTTGTTGTCGACAGGGTGCGTCAAGGTGGCCGGAGGTGGCTGTGTCTGTGGTGGGAGTTGGACAAGAAAGGAATACCCTGGTGCGCAAACATGCAACTAGCGTATGCGCGCATGCCCGAGCTGGGGATCGGCACGAGACGGCGTGCGGCGAGCGGATGTCGTGTCAGTTGGAACGAAGAGCAGGAAAAGCAACCAGTGGTGGTGTGATCGCTCATCTGGTCCAATGCAACATTGGCACGTGACGGCTAAGTGAGTCGGTGAGGGCATCAAGGCACGGCGTTTTGTGGACAGTGCACCCGGGCGCTGCGCGCGCACACGTAGCGCGTGGAGCCGAAAGGCTCCGGCGGAACAGGTGCAACCCCTTGGTAACGTCGTGGATCGTGCGGTTGGATCGGAGGGGTCGAGAGTTCGTTTGACGATTGGCTGGCGCGTCAACAGCGTTCGTGGTTGACGGGCCCACTTCACGGGTCAACGGCTCGGAGGCTTGTATGCCCTCCACCAAGGACGACGACCCGACCCGTGATCAGATCGGAACGATGTGATGCGCGTATCATCGACCGGACGCTACACCGCAAACCAGCGGACGGATCGACGCAGTGGAACACGCGATCGCTCGCCGGGCAGCTTGGCACGATGTGCATGCGGGTGGCCCGCGTCTCGGGCAAAGCCGGCCGCCAAGGCCATTAGATGGGTGGATACTAAGCCAGCGCAGATCCAGACGTTAGCGGCGAAGTCGCTGAGACTCTGGGCCTGTATTGTACGGCCGCGCGTCCATGGCACCGTCCACTCGGCCGATGAGAACAGGACGATTCAGGCACGGGACACGGAAAACGGGACGGTCGGTGGCATGACGGCCGAGCTACACACCAGCACCGCGTTCGTGGCCTTTCTGACGGATATCGTTGTCTCCCAGCCCATGCAACGAGAGATTCACATCATTGTAGATAACATCCCGGGCCGCCGACCAGGCGGGTGACCGGGTTCCTCAAGCAACGCCCGAACGTGCACAAGCACGATAGCGCGACGTATTGTTCGTGGCTCAATCAGACCGAGATGTGGTTTCCCAAACGTCAGCGGGATCGCATGGCGCGGGTGCATCGTCACCCCCAAGGCCGATGCGAGGCGCAAAATCCTCAGGTACATGTGTCACTAGAACCCATCCGACAACCATTGACAAGTATTTGTGACTTAGTCATCCTGCAGTCGTGCTGAAACTTACAGACTGGCTGTTGGATTGGTTTCGCGCACGCATTCCGGATCCTCCCGAGAACCCCAGGGGCGGCCGCCCTCGAACCGACAAGCGCGAGGCTCCGGCCGGGATCTTCTGGTTGCTGGACAACGGAGCCAAATGGAAAGACCTGCCCCGGCGATTCGGCTCCAAGAGTGCCGTCCACCAAGCCTTCCAGCGCTGGGGGCGGGAGGGAGTATTCGAACGGCTGTTGCAGGAGGCCGGGCAACTGGTGGAGGAGCGCGGAGAGTATCGGCTGTAGGAATGCTTTCCGGATGCGGCGTTCTGTCCGGCACGTGGTGGAGGCGACGGGATCGGGCGCACGAAGGTGGGCAAGGGGGTGAAGATCCTCATTGCCGTGGACGCCCGGGGATTGCCGATTGCGGTGCAGGGCTGTTCGGCCCGGCCGCATGAGTCGACTCTGACACAGGGGTGGTTCGATTTCATGCTGACGAAGGAGGCTCCGGAGCGGGTGGTGGGCGAGAAGGCCTGGGAGAGCGATGCACTGGACCGGGCGTTTGCGGCGCGAGGCATGGAGCTGATTGCGCCGCACCGGAGCAGTCGTCGGCCGGAGAATCGCACGCAGGACGGCCGGTCGCTGCGGCGGTATCGTCGGCGGTGGGTGGTGGAGCGTACGGTGGCCCGGCTGCTGCAGTTTCGGCGGCTGTGCATCCGGTAAGAGAAGTCGAGCCGGGCGTGTGAGGGGTATTTGCAGATGGCCTGCGCGTTCTTGCCGGTCGGGCAAGTCCCGGGCCTAGCCGGCAAAAGGGCTCTTCTTGCCCTCCGGTTGATGCAGCTGTTCCGTTTCGGCCACCGGGGATTCTTTGTCCGGGTGGGGCGTTCACAGCCATGACAAGTCGCTTTCCCTTCCCTGCGATGCCCTCCGGCGCTTCGTGTGGGCCGTCTCATTTTCACTACACCCACTCCTGCCACGCCGGGAAGCGACGTACAAAAGCGGTTTAGGGATGGGTTCTATTGTGACCGATGCTGGCTGTCCTGTGGGGTCCTGTCAGCTCCATGCGCCGCGAGGCAAACGCTGGAGCGCCGAAGCGCTTGGAGAAGCCTTGTCGCGAACCGGGTACTGCCGAGGCTATTGGTTCAGCGTTTGAAGTCGGGCAGTGCCTGGAGCTGGGGCGGGTGGGTGTGGGGACTGACGGGTTTGGCAAGACATGAGCAGGCACAGAGCACCGACGGCAGTCAGGGTTTTCGTGCTACTGCTCAGTTTCGGGCTGCCGACCCGTGGCAGTCGTCCGGGAGCGAACCAACTGGTGAATACGGAAAGCTGGTGAGAGGGGGATGGCCAATGTTGGCCATTGCGGGTGTTGGTGGGGGAGGTAAAAGAGGAGACGAACCCTTGTGTGGCACGCGCTGATTGGCGTGGGATGGATGTGAGGTCGGAGTATGAGGAAAGGCCGGCGGAGGACAGATGGAGTGGCTGGGGTGAAGTTGCCTGTTGGGGAGGGTGAGTGGTTGGAGTTGGCGATGAGGTGCGGCTTCGGTGTGAAGGCGATGGCGGCTGTTCTGGAGATTTGCGAGCGGATGTTGCGGAGGGGGTTCAGGCTGGAAGTGAAGGAAAGGCTGTGGGAGTGGCTGCGGAGGAAGCGGATGGAATGGGCGCGGCGGTGGTTGAAGGATGGTCGGCGGGTTGGGGAGGTGGCCGGTCGGCTGGGGTATGGGAGTGTGTCGGCGTTTTGTCGTGCGTACCGGCGGTGTTGGGCTCGGTCGCCGGGTGAGGAAAGGGAGCGGGCGCGCTGAAGAAAGCCGCCCGGGCGGCAGCAACCAGGGGCGTGGGAATGTTGGAAAATGCACACTTTTTTTTCTTGGCGCAGCAGGTGTTTGGAGGTAAGAACTGGAGCAGAAAGCCAATGAAATGGGTGCCAGGGGGGCGTGGGAGGCGCCCTGCTGGCGAGGGGTGGGCGCGGAGTTGAAGCTTGTGGAGGATCGGGGATGAGCCATGGGTGGCGGAGTTGAGAATGTTGGAGGCCGGAGATTGCAGGCGGCGGGGGTTGGGGGTTTGCGGGGGCGTCTGAGGGGAGGGGGGTGGGTGAAGTGGTTTGTGAGGAGTGCGGGAGTGGTGTTGTTGGTGACGGGTTTGGCGAAGTTGTGGAGTGCGATGGGTGAGGCGCGGGTGTCGGGGGGGCGGGATCCGTTGTTTGGGTTGACGTTTCGGCAGTTGATGTTGGGAGTGGGTTTGGTGGAGTTGGTGGTGGCGGGTGTGTGTTTGGTGGGGCGGCGGGAGCGGTTGAGTTGTGTGTTGGTGGGCTGGTTGGCCGGGAATGTTGGGTTGTATCGGATGGGCTTGTGGTGGATAAATTGGGAGGGTCCGTTCGGGTGTGCGGGGCATGTTACAGGCATGAGGGAAATGCTACGGCAAAAGGAGCGACAGATAATCAGGGCTTGCTTTCGTAGCTGTTGGGTGGGTTTGTCAGACAAGCCATTCGAAGAGGGCACGACGTGCCTGTGAGCGCCGAAAGCGACGGTTCAGCACGTTGAGTGGCAGGTGTGGCGCACCGGAAATCCGGAAAGCAAAGGAGCGGGCATGAAGATGTGGATGTTAGCTGTCGGCGTTCGCCTGCTCAACCTGCAAGCGGGTGGATCCAGACCCAGTAACGGCGCAGCGGCCTGAACAATGGCTGCGAGAAGGACACATTCCAATGAAGCATTGAAGACATCGATGCTGTCACGCATCATTCCAGTCGACGCCTGGCGGTATTGGATGTGTAGCCATGAAGCTGCAATGGTTGCGGAAACATGGGCAAAGGCCCGGTTAACATGCCGCGTTTACGCACATAATCATTCGTGGTCACGGTGGGCGCCCATGTACAGAAACGGGATGGCCATGGTGGCGAGCCTTGTTGCGCTCATGATCAACTGCATGCCGCTGCGGGCAGAAGCAGTGTTTGAGGTAGAGGGCGTGGTATCCAGAGAGATGTACGATGATGAGGGAAATGTCCTGCCGGAGCCGGACAAGGAAGTGCCTTCGGATGTGTTGTTCCGCGTGGCTGTGTCAAATCGCTACTGGTATATTATGACCACGTTCGGGCCCAACTATTGGATCGAGTACGGTAGCGATGGGATCGATGTGTTTACCGTTCTGCAGCATCCCAGGGCAAGGAATGGCGCAGGCATTGTGGCGCGGCACGGCTCCCTAGCGCACGTGGATCCCTGGGCGCAAGCTGTGTGGTTCGCCTACGCGTCCGGCAGCAGATTCGTCGAGGGTGATGCCGAACTGTCGGCTTCGTGGGCTCCTGCCGATAGCGAACCGCTTGCGCACATTTACAGGATCGAGGGCAGCTTTACAAATGAGAGCTACCGGGTCCCTGTAGCTGTGCGATTCGTGGTGGACAAGAACCGAATGCGCCGCGCGGCACAACATCCGCAATTGGTAAGGTCACTAGTGTGGCGGAATTCGGTGGCTCTTCTGGACAAAGTCAAGGTTGGCCAGGTTGGCGGTGCGTATCGGGCCGAGGACTGGCGACCGGTGGGAAGTGTGTGGCTGCCCGGGCGCTTTGTACTCGAGAAGTACAGCCTTGCTTTCCATGGTGAGACGCAGGAGCAGCCTCCAGATCGACCGCGGCTGCGCATAAGCGGCCGCGTCCTTGGTATAACAGAGCGCGTTACACACGCAGGGCCGCCGATCATTGATGGGCGTTTGGGCGTGACGGATTACCGGCTTTATGATCCGCATGGTGAGGTGGAGTACATTGGGTACATTATTACGAATAGGGTCTGGCCGGCTGCCAGCGACGCGGGACTGCGTGCCATTCTGGAGGAAAAGAAAGCGGCCATGTCGGGTCTGGTAAGACACTCCGAACGTGTAAGAAACACCAACCTTGTGAGGCTGGTCATCATTATGGCAATGATCGTTATGTTGTGTATGGCCTGGTTGACGTATAAACCCTCGAGCGTGAGAAGACGCTAACCGCGTTGCTACAAAGCCACATCAGGTGACAAATGGTCTGGAGGACAAATATGAAAACGATGGAAAAACACATTGTCGGACTGTGGGTTGGCATGCTGTCAGCGTTGTTCATGCTGGCGTGGGTACGCGGGGCCCACGGCAGAGAGGCGTGCATGCCGCGTCCGGATACGGTGAAGATTGATTGTTACCGGATTCCCGGCGGATGCATGGGAGGCTGCTACCGGCTCGTGTACCCGGGATGCAATGATTGTGTGGAAGGCATGAGCACATGCCCGGCACCCAGCACACCGTGCTTTTCGAGACTGGATACGGCGGATTGCAGGCGATTCCTGGTAGGGTGCCTGTGCAGTGACACATGGCTGCTCGGACCACTGAAACCCGGGTCGCAGCAGTGCGGATAACACTGGCTGAACGGTGGCAAGATGTCGTGGTTCTTGCAGTGCATGCGTGGCGTTGTTTGGCAATAACGTGTGCGGGTGTGGTGTCAGACAGGAAGCTGGAAGGAGGTGGCGCACCGGCAGGCGATTAAGGCGATGATGTTTGCGGGCCGGCCACGCCACTGGAACTGCACGCCTGGCAGCGAAATGAGTGCAGTTGGTGCGGCGTGGTGGCATTCATTCTGCGCATGAAGTGCGAAGGGAGCTAGGGATATCATCGTCTGCTGTAGTAGCCTGCGCCCCGGCGGGTGCGCAGCGGTGGGAAATGTGGGTGGTGTGCTCCGCCAGTCGAGTGCGCCTATAGGCACAAAGGGCCGTGTTTGGCGACGCGAGCGGATGATGATGAGCGTCGGGCGGATAAGCGTTTCGGGCGCAGCGGCCGATGTGAAGGCTGCTACGTCGGCAGGAAAGCGAAAAAGCGGTGTCCTTCGGTGGGCTTGCTGATGAGTGTGCCGGACGCCGTTAGGACGCCAGAGTCGAGCCCGGTGGACCGAGGATGGTTAGGTTGTCACATCATTGCCCCTAGTGTTCGCCAGGGTGCTGGATACAGAACCTTTTGGCGGAGCATGTGGTCATACGGAGCGTTCTGTAGAAGCCGGTGCGCAGGTGAGAGCGTGACTGCGGTAGCGAGCTCAGGGAAGCAGAGTCGCATTCGGTCCTTCGGTTGTGCCGGGCAGCCCGATTGCGCTCGTTGCGATGTGGGGGAGTGAGAGGCTGTGGGAGTGGCTGCGGAGGAAGCGGATGGAATTGGCGCGGCGGTGGTTGAAGGATGGTCGGCGGGTTGGGGAGGTGGCCGGTCGGCCGGGGTAGGGGAGTGTGTCGGCGTTTTGTCGTGCGTATCGGTTGTGGTAAGGACGGTCGCCGGGTGAGGAGAGGGAGCGGGCGCGCTGAAGAAAACCGCCCGGGCGGCAGGGACCAGGGACGTGGGAATGTCGGAAAATGCACACTTTTTTTTTCTTGGCGCAGTAGGTGTTTGGAGGTAAGAACTGGAGCAGAAAGCCAATGAAGGTGGTGCCAGGGGGCGTGGGAGACGCCCTGTTGGCGAGGGGTGAGCGCGGAGTTGAAGCTTGTCGAGGATCGAGGATGAGCCATTAGTCCCGACGCCGAGAGTGTTGAACGGGGGCCAGTGAGGTCGGACGCGGCAGTCTGGAAGTCAGGCCGGGCAACTCTGCAGGGGAATGGGCGATTCTGGTGGGTCTGCAGCAGTCCGCATCCGCGCTGCTTTGCCCGGTTGGCTGTGTCATGCGCCCCGTGCCGGACAGAGGGCCGCATCCGGAGGACGCTCATGAAGCCGGCGCTTTGCTTGGTGTCGCACCAGTTTGAGTGCCTGGAGCGACGAAACTCCGAAAACGGGCCCCCCCACACCAGCCGTTGGAAAAGCCGGTATGCAACGCCTTTGGAGCCGAACCCTCGCGGCAGATCGTTGCGTGTGGCTCCGTTGCCCAACAGCCAGAACAGTCCGTCCTGCGCGATTCGTTCATCCGTGCTCGGGCGGCTGGTCACGAGCTTGACGGAAACATACCGGGACCTCAACCCAGGCCCATCCATGAGTGTGGACGCAAGGAATGGAACGATTCAACAATGAGGACGTCAACAACGTCACTAAGCGGCTTTGGGACAGGTAATGCTGCTCAGCAGCAGGTCCTGCGCGGGCGGATGCAAACCATCTCGAACAAGGAAACAACACAAACATGCAGAGAAAATAAAAAAAACAATCTTGTTGATTCTACTTGGACTACTGGGCATCGCAAGTGCAAAAGCCGACGTGAACTGCGGGCCGGTTCAGGATCCCTGCAGCAGTAATCCGACAAAAACGTTCACATGGACCTGTCCGGACGGCCAGAACTGCGGCAGCGCCTATTGCGTGACAATCTGCTCGCGGTGGCATGGTTTCATCTGTAGCGGGAATACCGGCTACATAGAGGTGACGTTCGCCTGGGGAAGCTGTCATGACCGACGAGTGTAGCTGCAGCCACCGGCAGAAAAGCACTGCTGCAAAGGCAACGTCATCCTCCCCGCGGCACGGAATGGGCGCAGGGACGACAGGGTGACAACGCACACACGTTATGAGGCGATTGTCGTCTGCTCTCTTTATCGGAAGCACGCTTGCGCTTGCCGTTCTGGTCATCTGGCGGGTTGGGACGAAAAAGGAGACCGCCCGGTCACAGGAGCACATTGCGCTTGCGACGCACATCTTGGAGTCGTTTTCCAAAGTCGCAACCCAACCTTTGGATGTGGCGCTGTTCAAGGAAATCGTTGAACACCAGATCGTGTCAGATGTAAACAAACTGACGGCCGACGAGCAGCGAAAGCTTCTGGCGTGCGTGGCACAGTTCTACGCCTGTTATTCGTCCGGGCAGTTCGAGGAGTACAAAAAATTCCGCGTTCGGCCGCCGTTCAAGGTTGGCGAGCGCTTGGCAGCCGCCGCAAAACAAGCTGCCCTTGAGAAGGGTGTCACATTGACATCCGAGGAAGATATCCTCCGCTTCGCATGGGACATGTGGAACGGCACGAACAGAATCGCCGGCGTCGGTAAGCAGAGCATTAAAGTGTCGTTTGTCGTGAGGCCCGACCTGGGGCTCTCGTTGCGTCAGCCGTCCGCCGGGACGTTTCCCGGCCTGGGGGTGTCATGCTGGGAGGGAGCGGTGATATATGAGCCTTCGCCCGAGGAGCTTTTGCAGAAAAATGGCGTGTTGCGATATTTCAGATTGGAAATGAATGTCAGATTCAACACGAATGAGCATGGCCCTGCGACACCGCTCGTGTTGATTGGGTACTGGGATCCAACGCTGGAAGACTGGATGCCGATCTGCTTGTGCACGTTCTTTCAGGCGCATAATTATGACCTGATCTTTTAACCGGGCACCGCCGCTTGAAAAAATGGTTTGCGAGCGAATGTGCAAATGGAAACACCGGCACCGCCGGGAATGGAGGTCTGTGGCAGCCGGCCATGGAGCGGGCATGCGTGGACAGGGCAACTGGACCGACCGACCGTCGTGTGCCGGATGGAGTGCGTACATCGGGCACGGATGTTGTTCTCCCCATCCCTTGCTGTGCTGTAGCTGCCGGGATGGGGCGAACATGGAGAAACCGTGAGGAATCAGCCGAAGAGAAAGGAGGACGAAGGAGAGAGGGAATCCGAAGGCCAGGGGGCTGGCGAGAGTGGCGTGCATGTTCATTCTGTGGAGCGCGATGGCGACGTGCTATGTTGTTGTCGATGGCATGCGCTGTGGGCCATGGCAGGACGCATCGTGTGCCAACAGCTGCACGCAAATCAGATCCACTCCGCCCAACGTAATGTACTGTGACTCGCGCGATGGTGAATGTGGAAAAACGGGATGCCATATGTATCAGGCGCCGCTAACCATTATCTACACGTGGCTGACGCCATATGTGGATGACAACCTGAACTGTACTTGCCGTCCTCCGATCCATTCGGTGACAATGACAAACGGGACGTGCCGGCAGGCGTATCTGTACGGCGAGCAGTGTGGTTATTGTCCGAACATCTGAGCAGGCGCAAAGGGTCCACGGAACCGATGGCTGCCATTCGGCGACGGGCCGGGAGGTGTGTGGCCTCCGGGCCGGTCACCGCCGCGGTTGCGGCCCTCTGCCGTGACACCCTCTGTGCGCGTGAGCTGTGAAACGGCAAGCAAGAGGTGCGTATGAGACAGCATTCTCACGGCTGGTTCGTCTGCGCAGTGGCATGGGTTCTCACCGGGTCGGAGGCGAGGGGTGCTGCATCGGTTGACGTTCCCCCGTTCCATGCCCTTGCGGAGGTGCGAATGGAAGCGAGCCTGCCAGTAACCCGGGAGGATCGCAACATGGTGCAGGAGGGCCGGGTGGAGTTTTGGTACAGTAATGGCTGGTGGCTCGTGGAGGCCGCCTATACCAGCCCCGACTTGGTGAAGGGTTTGGTGTACAACTACATGACGATTCCTGGAGGTGTGCGAAGGCTGCTTGCAGGGGAGCCGCTGACGACATTGCCAAAGCCCACTTCCGCCATCCGCCTGGAAGCCCACGTGGCTCCGACCCCGTATCCACGACCGTACGAGAACGCGTTATTTGTGGCCTGGTTGGCGCTTTGTCCGCAGCCCGACTTGGGCGAAATCGGCCCCGGGCGGTTGCAATGGTGCGACTGGGAGGTGTCCCCGGAGTACCGGTGCGTGGAGTTCGAGGTGGATCGCAGGGATTGTGAGCCGGGGGGTGCATGGGTGTGCGGCTTGAAGCTTCGGTATAACGAGACGGGCCTCGATGCCAGCGGAAAGGTCGTTCGACTTGCGCCCCCGAGGGATCGAGGGTATTTGGCCATGGAGTACGAGGTCCAGGAGACCGTGCGTGACGGGCAGCTGGTGCGGCCGCAGTCGGCGGTGCTGAGACGGTTCGTTCCGCGACTGGGAGCCAGGAAGGCCGATGAGCTCAGGGTGGCGTTGGATGCGTGGTTCAGGGTGGTCCGCTGGGAGCGATGGAATCAAGGCACGCCATCCTGGCGGTTGCGTCCGGCCGAGGTGGTCGCGCGGGATTGGCGTTTTTGGCGGACGCGGGGCGAGGAGCCCCTGATATACCCCGTCAGGGACGACATATGGGAACCGGTGAGCAGTCCGCGTCTGCAGGAGATGGCTGGCTTTCTGCCGGTCAAACGGGTTCCCGGCACGCCTGCTTATCGGCGGTGGGTCGTGATTCTGGCCCTGACGGCGATGTCGGGCGCGGGTCTCTGGTACCTGGTGCGCACATCGAGAAACCGGCCGGGTTGCTCCTGATCGGCCTGCGCCGTCCTCTGGAGACGAGACATTCCCGAGCCCGCCGGAGCTTTCATGGTTTTATGTGGCAGGACAGCCGGTGTGGATCTTTAGCGCGGCGAGGGAGGGCTTCGGGGAGAAGGCACTGAGGTTGCACAGGCATGAAAGTCCGGCGGAGCCGGAAGGGGATGGTGGGCGTCAGGCTGCCTGAAGGGGAAGAGGAGTGGTTGGAGTTGGCGATGAGGTGCGGTTTCCGTGTGAAGGCGATGGCGGCTGTTCTGGAGGTTGGCGAGCGGACGTTGCGGAGGAGGTTCAGGCGGGAAGTGAAGGAAAGGCTGTGGGAGTGGCTGCGGAGGACGCGGATGGAAGTGGGGCGGCGGTGGCTGAGGGAGGGCACTTTTGTTAAAGAGGTGGCCGGTCGGCTGGGGTATGGGAGTGTGTCGGCGTTTTGTCGTGCGTACCGGCGGCGGTGGGGTCGGTCGCCGTGTGAGGAAAGGGAGCGGGCGCGCTGAAGAAAACCGCCCGGGCGGCAGGAACCAGGGGCGTGGGAATGTCGGAAAATGCAAACATTTTTTTCTTGGCCGGGCCTGTGTCTGGAGGTAAAGAAGAGATAGAAATCCAATGAAAGGGGTGCCTGGGGGCCGTGGGAGAGGCCCTTTTGGCGAGGGGTGAGCGCGGAGTTGAAGCTTGTCGAGGATCGAGGATGAGGCTTGGGTGCTGAGGTAAAAAAAGAGGGAAGAGACAGGACAGGGATTGTTGAGGAATAGGCTGCAAGTGTGGTTGCTGAAGGGGTGGGTAATGTCAACAGAGGTGTAATCCACGGAGGCCAGGTAGCCAGTTGGCAGGTGACTGTTTCCCGTGTGAGAGGTGCAGTTAACAGTTGAACTGGTCGGGCGTTCCGGATGGTGGCTCGTGATTCGGAAATGCGATTGCGCGTCATGATCCGACATGCTGTAACGAATCCGAGGAACTCAGGTGTGAACATGCGAGCGCTTGTGTTAAAATGAGGAAAGCCCCAGCTGAGCAGTTGTTGGCGGGATCCTCGCGAGCGCGCGAGAGGACGTCTGGATCAAGAATGTCTGCGGCAGGATGTTTTGTCCTGAAAGGAAATGTGAAGGGCGAACTCTTCGCATGTTTCCCAGACATGAAAGCGATGGCCCAACGCAAGGGGTCCGGTCGTTGAAGTTGGAAAATGGAAGGCGGATCATGTCAACATTACTGACCGGATGTATGAGGTGGGCGGCGTGGAAATGGTTGCACCGTGGCTCACTGATTGTGCTAGCGGTGTGCTTAACGACCGTCCGAGCTGGTGGGAGTACGGGCTCCGGTGGCGGGGGCGTGGAGGGATACCTTCAATGGGTAGGCCATTTGGACGGGGATTGGAACAGGGTGCGATATCGATCCATACCCACACCGTGTCGCGTCGGGTGGCTGGGGCGACATTACGTCATCGAGGCATTTGTGCAACGGGATGTCAGTACAACCTACTATTGTGTAGGAAGTGATGGCGTTGATGTGTTTGAGGCAATGGTTCCTTTGCATCACCAGGATGGGGTCCTGCGCTGGCAGGGTGGAAAGGGCGTTGCTCTGATGTATCCGGGCCGTTTTCCAACAAGGCTGGTCGATCCCGCCATTCAGGTTCTTTTGCTGGCAGTACTTTCCGAACAGACCGAGCTGCTTCACGGGCACGAGAAGGTGTTTCCCATCCGAGGCGTGTATGACGGCGAAGGGGACTATGATCCGTCTGAGGTGCGGCAGGAGATGCGCCGAATGCGCGAGGACGTGTACGAATGGCGGTGGGTTGCTCCAGGGTGGCAAAAGATGCCACATCTGGGCGGTGAGAGAAGGCTTGTAGCCGCGGCTTATCGCAGTGGCTTTGTTGCTGCGAGCCTGACAGTGGAGGGGAATGGCAGGAGGGTGCGATCATTTCAATATCGACGCGCGCTGGCGAAGAATGAAATCGAAGGGCCGACATCGCCAGACGACGTGTTTGCGATGTACAGCGTTCAGGGTTGGATAACGAACAGTTGGGAGGTCGAAGGGACGACGATTCCCGGGCCGCGCTGGCTTAAAGACTGCGAGGTAGCTGTGAATGATGAACGGCCTCAGATGCGGGGTCGCGCCGGGTATGTTCTTGATGGTAGACTCGGTGTGCCGTTCTCGGGGAGCCCTGCGCTGGTTGCCTTGCGCTCATCTGAGCCCGACAAAAGCTCCGAGCACAAAAGTTTTGTGCGTGCCTTGATAATATGGAGCATGGTCGGGCTGGCAGTGGGCGCATGCGTCGCCGTGTGCCGGTGTGGCAGATGTTGGGGTGGTCGGGGTTGAAAAGGGGTGAAAGGAAAAGCCAAAAAGGAGGAGTCGTATGACGAGCAAGCAAACGAAACTGGTCACAACAAGCGCCACACTGCTGGCAGCAGTTGCTGTGTGGAGCGTCATGAGTGCTGATCCGCCCAATGGGCTCAGGCCCGATGGATGGGGAGACAGCTACGTCGTTGATCAAAGTACCTGCGGTCATGGGAATCAAGCCGGCACGTGCATACGCACAATCTATCGGTATCAAAAATGTAAGCAAGGAAATCCATGGGATTCATGCACAGCGGGATATGTAGCCACACAGCAGAGCGGAAGCTGTCGCCCTATCGACGTCAGGCTGGGGTTCAGGCTGGGCGTGAGCGGTTCTTGTGAGGCCCAGGCCAACGCGAGCTGCGCTTTCGGCGGCTACAAGTGCTACTGGAACTGACGGAAACACGTGAGAAGAAATGTACCAATCGGGTTGCAGGGCGCGTAAATGGGTCTTTGATGCTGGCATGGCAGCTAACAGAAGAGAGGCTTAGGTTGGGGGGACATGTACGACGCCTAGACATCGGCATGGAAGGTGCGTTATGATCTGGGCGTGCGTGGCGAGGCATATGAGGGTCATGTAGTCGTCACTGGACATCTGAGAGAAGATGTTCAGCGCTGAGCTATATCTGCGTGCGGTTTCAGTGCGCAGCGCGTCCATGAATTGAACGTATCAAGAAATCATCGTGTGTCGCTGTGATGCGTAAACAGGTGTGGTCACTGTACAAGCTATCGGAACACACATATGCCTGACGTGGTAACATGGTGTCGTGGTGAAGCGTAGAGACAGGTTGCTGGATTGGCTCTACGCACGCATTCCCGATCCTCCCACGAACCCCAGGGGCGGCCGTCCCCGAACCGACAAGCGCAAGGCGCTGGCCGGGATCTTCTGGTTGCCGGACAACGGAGCCAAATGGAAAGACCTGCCCCGGCAATTCGGCTCCAAGAGTGCCGTCCACATGCCTTCCAGCGCTGGGGGCGGGAGGGTGTATTCGAACGGATGTTGCAGGAGGCCGGGCAACTGGTGGAGGAGCGCGGAGAGTATCGGCTGTATGAATGCTTTCCGGATGTGGCGTTCTGTCCGGCACATGGTGGAGGCGACGGGATCGGGCGCACGAAGGTGGGCAAGGGGGTGAAGATCCTCATTGCCATGGACGCCCGGGGATTGCCGATTGCGGTGCAGAGCTTTTCGGCCCGGCCGTATGAGTCGACTCTGGCGCAGGGGTGGTTCGATTTCATGTTGACGAAGGAGGTTCCGGAGCGGGTGGTGGGCGACAAGGCCTGGGAGAGCGATGCACGGGACCGGGCGTTTGCGGCTCCAGGCATGGAGCTGATGGCGTCGCACCGGAGCAGTTGTCGGCCGGAGGATCGCACGCAGGACGGCCGGTCGCTGCGGCGGTATCGTCGGCGGTGGGTGGTGGAGCGTACGGTGGCCTGCCTGCCGGCAGGCAGACCCGGCTGCGGCATTTTCGGCGGCTGTGCATCCGGTGGGAGAAGTCGAGCCGGGCGTTTGAGGCGTATTTGCGGATGGCCTGCGCGTTTCTGTTGGTGCGGCAGGTGTTGGGCTGAGCCGGCAAAAGGGCTCTTCTCGCCTTCCCGTTGATGCAGCTGTTCCGGCCGCCGGCCGGCGGGGACGCTTTGTCTGGGTGGGGTGTTCACAGCCATGACAAGGCGCTTTCCCTTCCCTGCGATGCCCTGGGGCGCTTCGTCTCAGGTGTCTCATCTTCACTTCACCCACTCCTGCCACGCCTTGTAGCGACGTACAAAACCCGTCTAGGGACAGGTTCTATTGTGACCGATGGTGGCTGTCCTGTGAGGCGCTGTCAGCTCCGTGCGCGGCTCGGCAAACGGTGGATCACCGCAGCGCTTGGAGAAGCCTTGTTGTGAGCCGCGTACTGACGAGGCTATTGGTTCAGCGTTTGAAGTCGGGCAGTGCCTGGGGGCTGGGGCGGGTTGGTGTGGAGACTGACGCGTTTGGCAAGATGTGAGCAGGCACAGAAGACCGACGGCAGTCAGGGTTTTCGTGCTACTGCTCAGTTTCGGGCTGCCGACTCGTGGCAGTCGTCCGGGAGCGAACGAAATGGTGAATAGAGAAAGCTGGTGTGAGGGGGATGGCCAATTTTGGCCATTGAGGAAATTCATGAGGGAGGTAAAAGAGGAGGTGAACCCTTGTGAGCCGGGAGTGTGGCGGGGGCCTGATGGCCGGGCGATGATCGTGAGGTCGGAGCATGAGCAAAGGCCGGCGGAGGACAGGTGGAGCGGCTGGCGTGAAGTTGCCTGGTGGGGAAAGGCAGTGGTTGGAGTTGGCGATGGGTTGCGGTTTCTGTGTGAAGGCGATGGCGGCTGTTCTGCTGGTCAGCGAGCGGACGCTGGAGCGGCGGTTTGCGGTGTTGGAGAGGGGGAGGTTACGGGAGTGGCTGCGGAGGAAGCGGATGGAATTGGCGCGGCGGTGGTTGAAGGATGGTCGGCGGGTTGGGGAGGTGGCCGGTCGGTTGGGGTATGGGAGTGTGTCGGCGTTTTGTCGTGCGTATCGGTTGTGGTGGGGTCGGTCGCCGGGTGAGGAAAGGGAG